>NZ_JAXCHT010000004.1:0-237649 GCF_035984655.1 Actimicrobium sp. GrIS 1.19
TGTGCACTTTCCGCTTCTTTATTTCCGCCATTCGCCGCTACCCTAACGTGAGAAACATAGCTTAAACCGCTGTCTCAAATCGTGGGTCCACTTTAGGGGAAGTGTTGATGGCTATCTTGCTATAACGGTTATGCTTCGAAATAGGTTGGCCGGTATCGACGAATAAATCCGCGTTTCCCTAAGTCAGCGCCGTTCGCAAGCAACCTAGCTGGCGCGCGCCCTATCCGGGTCGCTGTGCGCCTCACGGCCCGCCAGCATGACCCGGTTGCGTCCTTGCTCCTTGGCCCGATACATCGCCTTGTCGGCCATGCGTGCAAACAGCTCGGGACTTTGCTCCTCATCCGGAACCAGCGCTACCACGCCGAAACTGGCGGTGACGCAGGCAACCGCAAGCGGCGTGCGCGCATGTGGCAACGCCAACGCTTGAAGTCCTGCCCGCATGCTCTCGGCGACATCCATCGCACTATCGACGTCGGTATCAGGAGCGAGCATGACAAATTCCTCGCCACCGTAGCGTGCCACCAAGTCAGTCGAGCGCCGTGCGTGCGACTGCAACATGCGGGCAACCTTCCGCAGGCAAATATCGCCATCCTGGTGGCCATAGTAGTCGTTGTAATTCTTGAAGTAGTCGATATCGAGCATGATCAGCGCTACCGGTTTTTTGCTGCGCGCAGCCCGGCTCAATTCCGCCAGCAGCACCTCGTCAAAGCGCCGGCGATTCGCGATGCCGGTCAAGCCGTCTGTCATGCTCAAGGTCGCCAGCTTCTGATTGGCCTCCTCCAGCGCATGCGTTCGCGATGCTACCCTTGCCTCGAGCTGCTCGTAGTCGAACCCGATTCGCTCGGCCATGTCATTGAATTTTTGCGTCAACACGGACAGTTCGTCGTTGCCCTCGGTTTCCATGCGGATGGCGTAATCGCCGGTCTCAGTGCGCTTCATGACCCCCACCAGTTTCTCAAGCGGCGACGAGATGGTGCGCGAAATAATGAACGCCAGGCCGATCGATCCAAAGAAGCAAATGAGGCCGATCACGGCCATCTTGTTGCGTACCGATTGCGCCTGCACCAGCAGATTATTGTAGGGAATGATGCTGACGACAAACCATTCGGTGCCGGAGATTTGCGTATAGGCGGCGACGAATTGAACGCCGTGTTCGCCCGCTCCCTGGTTCGCAGGCGGGTGCGCCGTGTAAGTCAAAAATCCATGCTGCTCCTGCTTTGCCATGTTGCTCCGGATATCCGCAAGCAACGTCTGATCGAGTCGCAACGTCGAAACGCGCGCCGGGTTCTCGCCAGACGCGATCAGGATATTGCCACTGCCTGCGTCAACAATGACCACGTCGCTATCGGCGCCCAGATCGACATCATTGAAAATGTTGGAAAAATACCCTGGCTGCAATCCAAGGAACAGACTGCCTGCAGGACGACCACTATTCTTGAGGTAGATATCGCGCACCATCACAACGCTGCTTTGTCCGACTGAGGTTTGGAGCGTCGTCCAATAGGTGCGGGTCTTCGGATGGGGGGATTTCTCGACCAGCTCTTCGACGGTGCCAGCGAGTTGCGGAAACACTTGCGAATCAATGATGCGGTATGTGTTGTCCAGAAAATATTTCTGATTGAAATGGGCGAACGACCCGTAGGTATTGAGCAGGATGCGGGTCAATTCGATTCGCGCCCGGGCACGATGCAGGGGATCATCGTCAGTGAAGTTGGCAAGCGCTGCCTGTACCGGATCCGACAGGACGACCGCTTCGCTGGCAGCATCGATCTGCGCCATCTGCAAGCGCACATTTTTTGCCACCTGCTTGATCACCTCGGTCGCGAAAATTCGCGTGTTTGACTGAATTGCCTTGGTGGATTCCTGATACGAAATCAAACCCGAAGCAAGCAGCGGCAACAGCGACAGGATGATGAACGAGCCCATCAACCGGTACCGAATGCCAATCTTGCGTAGCCAGGGCGTCAAGGTGAACAGATCGTGTTTTTGCATGCGTTGCGCCCGGTTATTTGTTTGTCTTTTCGGCTTCACCCTTGATCGACGCATCAAGGGAACTCGCGGCTTGCTGCGGCGTGATATTGCCGAACAAAACCTCCTGCATCAGGCTGTGGACCAATTCGAGGGTCGATGCAGGCAGGAATGCATAATACGGACTCGCGCTAACCGGCATTTGATTGACCACCCGCATGTACTCAGTCAGAGCGACATCGTTGACGACGACACCGTCAACCTGCTTCATTGCCGGAATATTTTGTCGCTTGTTTTGCTGGATTGAGAAGCCCTTGCCAACAATGAATTCCAGAAATGCCATGGCTTCCTTCCGGTTCGCCGCGTTGGCGACCGCAAATCCGGTCTCACTTCCGACCACCGGCACCGGCAACTTGCCAGCCGTGTTCCATGGCGGCATGAACAGACCGGTCTGAAATCCCTTGCCGTGCATGAGCAACCCGGCCGCCCACGTTCCGTGAAATGCCATCGCCGTTTTCCCCTCCGTGAACAGCTTGATTCCCTGATCGTAATTGGTGCTCATGAAGTCGTCTTGCACATACCCGCGCTGTGCGACCAATTTGATTTTGGAAAAGATGTCCGCTGTCGCGGCCGAATCAAGATTGAGGCTGCCATCGGCGATGCTCCGTTTCCAGTTGGCGTGCGCGCCGACAATATTGTTGGCGAAGCCGGAGCTGAACGGGCCATTGCCGAGCATGTTCGCAAAGCCGCCGTTCCACATGATCGGCGTGATGCCTGCCTTCTTCAATTTCTCGCAGACAGCCAGGAATTCATCAAAATTGGTCGGCAGGCTGCTGATGCCTGCGCGCTGAAACAGATCCTTGTTAAAGAAAATCGCTGTCGTAGCGACGCCCGCCGTAATCCCAAAGCGATGGTTGGCGGGGCTGGTCCAGTCCCCTTTCAGAGGCTCCAGCATATTGGTCCATGCGGCAGTGTCTCCCAAATCCATCAACAGCTTCTGGTCTGCGAGCCTCGCCGTGAAGGCATTCGGGTTGACCGACATCAGATCGGGCAACGCGCGCGAGCCAACTTTCGGCATGAGATTCTCCTCGACAGAGTTGCCAATCATGAATTGGACATTGACCCGTATCTGTGGATTTGCTTTGGTGAATTCTTCGGCGATCTGGTCCATTTCCCTTGGCCAGTCGGGCGCCCAGATCAAGGCCGTGATGAGCGTTTGCGGCTGGGCCAGCGCGGCTTTGCTTTCCCCCTTGTTTTCACAACTGGTCAGGCACGCTATCAGCATGGTAGCGATGATGAGGCGGCCGATGTATTCCGCGATGCTGTTGCTCACAAACTTCCCTGACGCGATGGTGTATGCAAAGCCGGATAGATCGAATGGATCCTTGCAATTTTGATGGAATGGGCGGTTCGAATGACTCTACATCACGAACTGCCATTGTGAGGCATGCCGAATGGCAATGTTGTCAAAGTGAAGCAAAATTTGCGCCGGGTGTGGCGAAATGGCTCCTTTTGATGTTCGGGCGGGCAGCCTTGCCAGTTTCCTGCCACAGGCTCATTCGCGTTCCGACCGCGACCGCTTTCGGCGATAATACGTCCCTCACCGATGTTGCCCACACACTCCAGATGACCACCAAATTCGCACCGCTAAAAAACGATACTTTCTTGCGCGCCTTGTTGCGCCAGCCGACCGAATACACGCCAGTCTGGTTGATGCGTCAGGCTGGCAGGTATCTTCCGGAGTACCGCGCCACGCGTGCCCGTGCCGGCTCCTTTCTGGGCCTTGCGAAGAATCCGGACTACGCCACTGAGGTCACCTTGCAGCCGCTGGACCGATTTCCGCTTGATGCGGCGATCCTGTTTTCCGATATCTTGACCGTGCCGGATGCGATGGGTCTGGGCCTGTATTTTGCAGACGGGGAAGGGCCAAAATTCGAACGTCCATTGCGCGACGAAGCGGCCGTGATGGCGTTGCAGGCACCCGATCTGGGCGCGCTGCAATATGTGTACGATGCCGTGACCCAGATTCGTGTCGAACTCAATGGGCGCGTGCCACTGATCGGATTTTCGGGCAGTCCATGGACGCTGGCCTGTTACATGGTGGAAGGCGGCGGCTCGGACGATTTTCATCGCGTTAAGACCATGCTCTATGATCGCCCGGACCTGATGCACCGGATTCTGGCAATTAACGCGACCGCCGTGGCCGGGTATCTCAATGCCCAGATTGCTGCTGGTGCGCAGGCGGTCATGATTTTTGACAGCTGGGGCGGTGCGCTGGCCGATGGCGCGTATCAAAAGTTTTCTCTCGACTACATGCGCCAGGTGGTGCAACAACTGCATCTGGAACAGGATGGCGTGCGCATTCCCTGTATCGCCTTCACCAAGGGTGGCGGTTTGTGGCTGGAGCAAATTGCTGATATTGGCGTCGATGCCGTGGGGCTGGACTGGACCGTGAATCTCGGGCGCGCGCGCGCCTTGGTCGGCGACCGGGTGGCGTTACAGGGCAATCTTGATCCTGTGGCATTGTTTGCCAAGCCGGAACAGATCCGGGCCGAAGTGCTCGCTGCGCTGACGTCATTCGGGGCGCCGTCGGCCGGTACCGGTCACGTGTTTAATCTTGGTCACGGCATTTCACAATTCACCCAGCCGGAGGCGGTCGCGGTGATGGTGGACGCCGTACATGAGATAAGCCGGGCGCAACGCTGAATCTGGCGGACTGTCAATATCGGTGGCCGCGAGAATTGGACGAACAGCGCGAATGTGCGATCTTATTCACAAAATTTGTATT
Source organism: Actimicrobium sp. GrIS 1.19 (assembly GCF_035984655.1). Taxonomy (NCBI): domain Bacteria; kingdom Pseudomonadati; phylum Pseudomonadota; class Betaproteobacteria; order Burkholderiales; family Oxalobacteraceae; genus Actimicrobium; species Actimicrobium sp. GrIS 1.19. Next base: position 4,757 of record NZ_JAXCHT010000004.1, read on the forward strand.
GCATTAAATGAAATAGATTTTTTTCGCATTTTTATCAGTGGCAAAAGTGAGTTTTCCAAGTCATTGATTTTAAAGCATAAAATAGTTGCCTCCCGATGGTGCAATCAAGCGAGAGCCGCATCAGTATTGCCTTCCCGGCTTGTCAAGGGGCACTTGTCCACAAAGTTATCCACAGGTATTGTGGATAGCATGGAAAGAGCTTATTAATCTGATACTTATCGGAGTTTTGGATGTTCTACTTGATGTTTTCGGTCACGTATTGAAGCCCAAAAAACAGGAGGTCGAATTGACCTTTCACCGAATAAGTTGCTGTTAATGCAACTCTATTCCTGGGTCAGACAGGTTCGCCAATGACCCGCAAACCCAATTCTTGCCGCACCGGATTTCGTCACTTATGCACAAAATAAAACTTGTGCAGAGCAATACGAAATTGTTTGAAAAATTATTAAACGTGTTTGGAACCACTTTTTAAGTCATTGATTTAAAACGGTTAAAGTTTTGCTTTTCTTTTGCGCAATTTGTAGAGACCCGCATGATTATTGGGCTCGCGGGTTGTCAAGGTGCTGTTATCCACAAAGTTATCCACAGGCGCTGTGGATAGTTTAAAAAGTGCTTATGAAACTGGGTGTTAGGTCATTTCCTAAGGTATTACATTAAGTCGTGGAACATCAGATCCTGCAAATTGCGCTCGACGCCCCCCTTGACTTCTGCTTCGACTATCGCTGGCTGAGTGGGGAGGGCTGCGCGCCAGCGGTAATCGGCCAGATTGCGATCGTCCCGTTCGGTCGGCGAGAGGTTGCTGGGATGATTGTCGGCGTAACCCAGCACACCGATGTCCCTCCCGACAAGCTCAAGGACGCCCTGGCAGTGCATGTGCAATTGCCACCGCTGAACACCGAGTGGCTGGCGCTGTGCCGGTTTGCGGCGGATTATTACCAGCGGCCATTGGGGGAGGTGGTCATTCCGGCGCTGCCGAAAAATCTGCGCGGGCTGAAAACCATCTCGCTGGACCGGGCCCTGAAGAAGCTCGCCAAGCCCGGCTCCAGCCACGATTCGACGCCAGCGGATGTGCCGGCGTTAAACGCCTCACAGCAAGCTGCCGTGGATGCCATCGCCAGTGCGAGCGGCTTCGCGCCGCATTTGCTCTATGGCGTGACTGGCAGCGGCAAGACCGAGGTGTATCTGCAAGCGGCCGCACGCATCCTGAGCCGGCACGAGGACGCCGACAACCATGCGCAGATCCTGATTCTGGTACCCGAGATCAACCTGACGCCGCAGCTCGAAGGCAATATCCGCGCGCGTTTTCCCGGGGTGATGGTGGCCACGCTGCACAGTGGCCTGGCCGAGGGTGAGCGACTGGGCAACTGGCTCGCCGCCCATCTGGGCCAGGCCCGAATCATTCTCGGCACCCGGCTGGCGCTGCTGGCGTCGTTTCCCCATCTGAAACTGATCGTGATCGACGAAGAACACGACCCGTCCTACAAGCAGCAAGAGGGATTGCGCTATTCCGCGCGCGACCTGGCCGTCTGGCGCGCACGTCAGCTGGCGATTCCACTGGTGCTGGGATCGGCCACGCCGTCGCTGGAAAGCTGGCATCACGCGCAATCGGGCCGCTACCGCCAGCTGGACCTGCGTGAGCGGGCGGTGCGCGACGCCGTGCTGCCGACCGTGTCGCTGATCAATATGGAACACGACAAGCCGTTTGAGGGGATCACCGCGACCCTGTTGGCGGCCTTGAAACTGCGGCTGGAACGGGGCGAACAGTCGCTCCTGTTTCTGAACCGGCGCGGCTATGCTCCGGTGCTGGCATGCGACGCGTGCGGCTGGATCAGCAACTGTTCGCGCTGCACCGCCTTCATGGTGCTGCACAAGCCCGACCATCGATTGCGCTGCCACCATTGTGGCCTGGAGCAGCGCATCCCCAAATCCTGCCCGACCTGCGGCAATGTCGATATCCAGCCGCTCGGACGGGGTACGCAGCGGGTCGAAGAGGGTCTGCAGGCGTTGCTGCCGGAAGCGCGTCTGTTGCGGATCGATGCCGACTCGACCCGACTCAAGGGTAGTGCGCAAGCGGCGTTCGACAGCGTCCATCGGGGCGAGGTGGACATCCTGATCGGCACCCAAATGGTGGCCAAGGGGCACGATTTCCAGAACCTGACACTGGTCGGGATTCTTAATCCTGACACGGCGCTGTTCTCGCAAGACTATCGGGCCAGCGAACGGTTGTTCGCGCAACTGATGCAGGTAGCCGGTCGCGCTGGCCGTGTTGCGCAAAAGGAGGGCGGCAGCGTCAGCCAGGTCCTGATTCAAACGCGCTATCCGCAGCACCCGCTGTATGCGGCCATCATCGCGCACAATTACGACCGTTTTGCCAATACGCTGCTGGCCGAGCGTCGCCAGGCTGGTTTGCCGCCCTTCATTTATCAGGCGTTACTGCGCGCCGACGCGCGCGAACTATCGATTGCGCTCGAGTTTCTGAAGGCCGCGGCGGTCGCGGTGCAGCAAGACGGGATCATCATCAACGACCCGATTCCGATGACCATGACGCGGGTGGCCAATGTGGACCGTGCCCAACTGCTGATTGAATCCGTGTCACGTCCGGCATTGCAGGCATTTCTCAAAGTCTGGATCGACGCGATGCGTCAGATCAAGACCCGTGCGCGCTGGTCCGTGGAAGTCGATCCGGTCGATATCTGAGTCAGCGCGTCTAGCGCAGCTGGCCGTCCTGCACCATCTGGCGGATCAGCCGGATCGTATCGATATCGGCCTCTTCATAGGCCGAGCGACGATATTCGTTGTAGAAGGCGTCGACCGAATCGGCCGCCTCACTCTGACCATCATCGTAGGCAAAACGGACATAGAACACGTCCGGTTGCGGCTCCTCAATCGTCACCGTCAGGGACGATGCGGGGATATCCTTCTGCGCCGGCACCGAGTACAGAATCTGGTTCGGCGCCGCCAGCGTGACCACATCATTGATCACCAGGTCGCCGTACTGCAATGCGCGCGCAAAGCCAGTCTCGCTGCGCGCACTGATGGTGCAGCCATCCAGATAGGGCACGAACAGCTTCGGCATCTCGGCGCGCAGGACCAGGCCCTGCCAAAGCTGCGCGTGGGTCAGTACATCCACCAGCGAGAGCAGGGGTTGGTTGATTTCGATCAGATGATTGAATTGCATGTCAGCGCCATTTCAGATTCGGGAAAACGAGGCAACATGATAGCCGGGAAGCCGCTCTGCTTGCCAAGCCCGGAGTGCCGGAATATGCTCTGCGCTCGCAATGCCATTTCAACCATTTCCCGGAGCGCTGGATGCACACGATGAAGTTGCTGGCGGTACCCGCCATTTTGCTGGCGCTTGCCGGACTGTTGACGACCCCTGCGCGGGCCGCCGATACGGCAGCACTGCCGCAGGTGGCGTATGAAAAATACACCTTGCCCAACGGTCTCGATGTGATCCTGGTGGAAAACCACCGCTTGCCGCTGACCGCCGTCAATCTTTGGTACCACGTCGGTCCCGCCAACGAAGAGCCTGGCCTGACCGGCTTCGCGCACCTTTTCGAGCACATGATGTTCGCCGCATCGAAGCATGTGCCGCGCGGTAGCGCTGACAAATTGCTCGAAGGCGCCGGCGCCACGGACTCCAATGGCAGCACGGATTTTGACCGCACCAATTATTTCGACACGGTGCCGTCCAACCAGCTGGAGCTGGCCTTGTGGGTGCACGCCGACCGCATGGGTTACCTGCTTGATGTGCTGGATCAGAAGGCGTTGACCAACCAGATCGACGTGGTACGCAATGAGCGTCGCCAAAGCACCGAGAACACACCTTACGGGATTGTCGAAGAAGCGATGTTCCATCAGTTGTTCCCGAAGGAGCATCCGTACTACGCCAGCATCATTGGCTCGCACACCGACATCCAGTCCGCCAAACTGGGCGACATCAAGAATTTTTTCACCCGCTATTACCGTCCCAATAATGCCAGTCTGGTGATCGTCGGCGATCTCGATAAAGTGCGCACCAAGGCACTGGTGGCCAAATATTTCGGCAGCTTCAAGCGCGGGCCGGAAGTGGTCAAGCCGCATGTGGTGACACCCCCGATCACGGCCGAGCGCCGCATCGTGGTGACGGATCAGGTCGAACTGCCGCGCGTCTACAACGCCTGGCTCACCACGCCGGCCTATCAACCCGGCGACGCCGAACTGTCGATCGCCGGCCAGATCCTTGGCGGCGGAAAATCCAGTCGCCTGTACAAGAGCCTGGTCTATGACAAGCAGATTGCGCAGGAAGTCAGCGCCCAGCAGGCGTCCAATGGATTGACCTCGATGTTCGTGATCTCCGTGACCGCGCGGCCGGGACACGACGCGAAAGAGATCGAAGCCGCCATCAATGAGCAGCTGCAGAAATTGCGCACCGATGGTCCCGACGACAAGGAAGTCGAACGGGCCCGCAACACCATCGAAACCGCAATGCTGACGCGTCTTGAAAAAGTCGGTGGCGAAGGCATGGCCAATCAGCTCAATCAATACAACCAGTATCTCGGCGACCCCGGCTATCTGCCAAAGGACATCGAACGCTATCGCAAGGTCAGCGCGGCCGACGTCAAGCGGGTCGTCAACGCGCAACTGGGTGTCAATGCGCGGGTAGTGGTGTACGGCATACCTGGCCCGAAAGAGCTCGGCCCGGAAGTGCCGACACCTGCACTCGGCAAGATCGCTGCGGTGCCCAACACCTCGGTCAACAAGGACGAGCCATGGCGTCGCAAGGTGCCAAAAGGTGAGCCGCTGAAGGCCTTCGCGTTGCCTGAAGGCTCCCGGTTCAAGCTTGCCAACGGTTTGACCGTGATTCACAACTTCAATCCGGCCTTGCCGCTGGTCGCCGCCGAACTGGTGGTGCGCAGCGGCTCCGATGCCAATCCACTCGACAAGCCCGGTCTGGCCAGCTTCACTGCGCAAATGCTGGAAGAGGGCACCACCAGCCGCAGCGCACCGCAGATTGCCGACGAACTGGCGCAGCTCGGCGCATTCATGGGCGCGACTTCCAGCGCCGATGCGTCCACCGTATCGGCGTTGTCGTTGAAAGCCAATTTCGGCAAGACACTCGATCTGCTGGCCGATGTCACGCTGCGTCCGAGCTTCCCGGTCGAAGAAGTCGAGCGCAGCCGCAGCAGCCGGTTGGGCGAACTGAGTCAGGAACACGAAAACGCGCCGGCGGTCGCGGTGCGCATCGAACGGTTGGCGTTGTACGGCAAGCAGCATCCGTATGGCACTGTCGAGCTTGGCACCGAAGCCGCAATCAAGGGCACCGCCAAAGCCGACCTCGATGCATTCTGGAAGCAGCATTACGTGCCAGCCAATGCCGCCCTGGTGGTGTCCGGCGATATCACGCTGGAGGACTTGAAGGCGCTGGCGGAAACGCGTTTCGGCGCATGGAAAGGCGAGGGCGGGAAGGCCGTCAGCTTCGGTCCGGCGCAACCCACCGCGGCAAAAGTGGTGCTGGTCGACAAACCGGATGCACCGCAAACGGCAATCCGCGTGGCGACCATCGGCGTGGCGCGCGACTCGCCCGATTTCGCCGCATTGCAGGTGATGAACGCGGCGCTGGGCGGCCTGTTCACCAGCCGCATCAACTCCAACCTGCGGGAAGACAAGGGCTATACCTACGGCACCAAATCGGCCTTTGAATATCACCGCATGCCCGGTCCCTTTGCGGTTGCCGGCAGCATCCGGACCGATGTGACCGGCCCTGCCGTCGCAGAAATATTCAAGGAAGTTCGCGGCATGATCGCCCGGCCGATGGCCACTGGCGAACTGGCCAATGCACGCAATTCACAGATCCTGTCACTGCCGGGCCGCTTCGAAAATAACCAGAGCATTAGTGCGTCGCTGGCCAATATCTATATCTACGATCTGGGTCTGGACTATTACACGGGTTTGCCAAAACGCTTTGCCGCCGTCACCGGCGCGCAGACGCAGGCGGTCGCGGCGAAGTATCTGAAACCGGACAACCTGATCGTCATCGGCGTCGGCGACAAGGCCAAAATACTGCCGCAACTGGAAAAGCTGAAACTCGGCCCGGTCGAATTGCGCGACGCGGATGGCAACGTGTTGAAGTGATCCCACGCGGAAGCCCGGGATGAGCCGGACCGCCCGGCAAGCGGCGCGTGGCCGTTCGCCATACCGGCCGCGGCGCGGCCGCCCGCCAGACGCGTCTTGCCAGACGTTTTTATTGTGCGCGGCCAGCCGGGTCGTGCGGCATCAGGACATCGCGACCGGATGCGCGTCCAGCAGGCGCTCGAGGTCGCTTGCCGCGAGCGGCTTGCTGAACAAGAATCCCTGCATCTGATCACAATGGTGTTTGCGCAGGTAGTCTGCTTGCGCCGGGCTCTCAACACCCTCGGCAACGACAATCAATTTCAGGCTGTGGGCCATGCGAATGAGCATCACCGCGATGGTCGCATCGTCCTCGTTGGTGGTGATGTCGCGAATGAAGGCGATGTCGATCTTCAGTTTGTCGAGCGGGAAACGACGCAGGTAGGCGAGGCTCGAATAGCCGGTGCCGAAATCGTCAATCGAAATCTGAACCCCTTTTGCTTTCAGGTTGTGCATGATGGTCATGGTGCGTTCCGTGTTGACCATCAACGACCCCTCGGTCAGTTCGAGTTCGAGCAGCGCAGGGTCGATTGCAGTGTCACGCAACGCCGTGGCCACATCCGCTTCCAGGTCACCCTCAATGAATTGGCGCCCGGCGACGTTGACCGATACCTGCATCGGGCCGACGCCGTTCTCCAGCCACTGCGCGATTTGTCGACACGCGGCCTGGATGACCCAGCGCCCGACCTGCACAATCATGCCGGTCTCTTCCAGCACCGGAATGAACTCAACAGGTGACACCAGTCCATAACCAGGGCGCTGCCAGCGCAGTAACGCTTCGACGCCGACGACGGTATTGGTACTGAGCTCGACCTTCGGCTGATAGTGCAGGACGAACTCTTCGCGTTCTATCGCCGTGCGCAACGCGCTCTCCATCTCCAGGCGATCGAGTATTCGGGAATTCATTTCCGGCGTAAAGAACCGGACGGTATTGCATCCAGCCTGCTTGGCCTGCTGCATCGCGATGTCGGCATACTTGAGCAGCGTTTCGGGGTCAGTGGCGTCGTCCGGATGCACGGTAATACCGATACTGACGGTAATCTCGGTTGACTGGCCGCGTAACTCGAACGGAGCGCGCAGTTGCTCGCGCACCTTGGCGGCAGCCAGCGCCGCCGAGTCACAATCGGGAGTTACCGGGACGATCATGCCAAATTCATCGCCACCCAGCCGACCCAGCAAATCCCTGCCGTAACCGGTGCGCACCAAGCGCTTGCTCAACTGGCGCAGCAGTTCATCCCCACTCACCCGGCCGAGCGTGTCATTGATACTTCTCAGTTGGTCCACATCGATATGCAGCACCGCGACTTTCTCATTGCTTTTCGTTGCGCTGGCCAATGTGTTCTGCAGCGTTTCGTCGAACAACCTGCGATTTGGCAGGCCGGTCAGCGCGTCATAGTGGGCAAGTCGGCGCAGGTGGTGCTCTGCGCGCTTGCGCTCCGAGATGTCGCGTACGACGCTGACGATGATCCACTCGGTGCCGCTGCGGTGGGCATGTCGTTGCACTTCCACAGGGACGCTGGCATCGTCCTTGCGCCACAGCTTCCCTTCAGCCATCACGCTTCCACCCTGTTTATCGACGATGCTTTCGTACAGTAAATCAAGCTGCACACTGGTGGTTCCGGCCAAGCCGACCGGGCCCAGCTCCATCAATTCGGCATGGCTATAGCCGGACATCCTGCAGGCGGTGGCATTGACTTCGATAAAACGCAACGTGGCGCAGTCGATGAGCATGATCGCATCGGCGCTGGCATCCATCGCCGAGCGAAACCGCTGCAAATCTACTGCACGCATTTGTACTTGCTGTTCAAGAATGTTGCTGTGGTTTTGCAGGAAATCGGAGAGCGCCTTCATGCGCAACAGGTTGCGTACCCGCAGCCAGAGCTCGATGCGCTCGACCGGTTTGGCAAGAATGTCTTCGGCGCCGGCATTGAGGCCTTGAAGTCGATCCGCGTGATCACTGCGGGCGGTGACCATGATGATCGGGATGTTGGCCGTGGCCGGATTGCCTTTGAGGATGGCAGCGACTTCATATCCATTGAGGTCGGGCATCATGACATCCAGCAGAATCAGATCTGGTGCATGTTGTGCCACCGCCTCCAGCGCCGCTTTGCCACTATGAGCGGTAATGGTTCGATATCGCTCCGGCAGCAGGAAGGCTTCCAGGATTTCGCAGTTGATAGCCTGATCGTCGACAATAAGGACGGTTGGTTGGGGGGCATTCATTCAAATTGCTCCATATTGTCAGCGCTGAATTGCGGCCAATCCCATCCTTGGGGTTTCGCTTGCCGCATTGATCTCATTGACGCGAACTGTCGTACTCGTTTCGCAGGTGGCGTCTGACTCCGCTCTGATCTGCTTGAGCCGGACCGGGATCTTGGTCTCCACGGCGATCACAGGAGCTGCCGGTGCATTGATACTGATCGCAATGCGCCGGAATCACACAAACCACAGCCCGGATACCATTCCCTGAATCAGCGCTTTGGAGCAACAAGAGCGAAACGTGCTTGGCGAGCGAGCGCGAGAAACCAGCAAGTCATAAACACACTGACCAGTATGTCTGCATTGTTGACTAGGGGTAACATTTGTACGTATCACCTTGCACGCCGCGCCAACGACCATGGCGTCGTTACGGCGAGGGCTCCTTGGCGCGGAAGGCTTCCCGGTCGCTGGCGTCGAAGCTGCGTCCCGACGGTGCCCGCGCACAGAGACTCACGACCTTGGCCGGATTGGCAGGATGGTCATGCAGCAACTGAGGCGCCTCTGACCGCAATGTTCGAGGCGGTGGCGATCAGTTCGCCGCAAAGGCGATCCGGAGGCTGGAAGGCCGGTGCGGTGAAAACCGTCAGTCTTGGTCCAGCCCACACAATGGTCGCAAAAGTGATGCCGGTCGACAAACCACAGCACTGCAAACGGCGAAGCCGGTGGCGACAAGGCGAAGAGCTTGCCGCAGGTTGTGGGACTGAAACGCGGTCCGGTCGCATTGCGCGACGCGCAGGCCAATGTCGTCAGGTGAACCAGGCCCCGCCCTGGCGCGCCGACAGCGAGCCTTGCGTCAAGCGCGTGACGCCGTCGCCGATTGCGCCAGCAGCCGTTCCAGCGCGAGCGCTGGCAGCGGTTTGCTGAATAAATATCCCTGGATCTGATCGCAATGGTGGATGCGCAAATAGTGTGCTTGCGCGACATTCTCGACCCCCTCCGCCACCACGATCAATTTCAGGCTGTGGGCCATGCGGATGAGCATCACCGCGATCGCTGCATCCTCCTGGTTGGTGGTAATTTCGCGGATGAACGCGATATCGATTTTCAGCTTGTCGATCGGAAAACGGCGCAGGTAGGACAGGCTTGAATAGCCGGTACCAAAATCGTCAATCGAAATCTGAACGCCTTTTGCTTTCAGGCTGTGCATGATGCCCATGGTGCGTTCCGTGTTGGCCATCAACGACCCTTCAGTCAACTCCAGCTCCAGCAGCGCGGGTGCAATCGCGTTCCCGCGCAGCGCCTCGGTCACATCGGCTTCCAGATCCCCTTCGATGAATTGCCGTCCGGAGATGTTGACCGATACTTGCATGGGACCGGTGCCGTTTTCCAGCCATTGCGCGATTTGTCGACAGGCGGCGTGGATGACCCACCGTCCAACTTGCACAATCATCCCGGTTTCTTCGAGGATGGGAATGAAGTCTGATGGCAAGACCAGTCCGTAACCTGGACGTTGCCAGCGCAGAAGCGCCTCGACGCCCACAATGCGGTCGCTGGAAAGCGCGACTTTCGGCTGATAGTGCAGCACGAACTCGTCGCGCTCGATGGCTGTGCGCAGGGCGCTTTCCATCTCCAGCCGGTCGAGTATTCGCGCATTCATTTCAGCCGTAAAAAACCTGACCGTGTCGCAGCCGGCCTGCTTGGCATGTTGCATGGCGGTTTCGGCATAGTTCATCAGCGCTTCCGGATCGGCGGCGTCGTCCGGATACATCGAAATGCCAATGCTGGCGGTGATCATGACGGTTTGGTCATCCAGCTCGAATGGCGCACGCAACTGCTCGCGCACTTTGTCGGCGGTGAGCGCTGGCGCGTCCATGTCGTGCGTAATGGGGATGATCAAGCCAAATTCATCGCCACCAATGCGGCCGAGCGTCTCCCTGCCGTAACCGGTGCGCACCAGCCGATTGCTGAACTGTCGCAGCAGTTCATCGCCGCTGGCGCGGCCGAGCGTGTCATTGATATTCTTGAGTTGATCCAGATCCACACATAGAACCGCAACCATACGGTCAATGTTGTTCGACAGTGCCTTGCGCAACGTGTCGTCGAACAGCGTGCGGTTTGGCAGGCCGGTCAAGGCGTCGTAGTGGGCCAGCAGGTGCAGGCGTTGCTCCGCCTGCTTGCGCTCGGAGATGTCGCGCACGACGCTGACGATGATCCAGTCGGCGCCGCTGCGATGCGCATGGCGTTGCACTTCGACTGGCAAGATGGTGCCGTCCTTGCGCCGTAAATTACCCTCTGCCGTGACGCTCCCGCCCCGTTTTTCGACGATATTGTCGTAGACCAGATCAAGCTGTCCGATCGTGGTCGCGGCCAATCCGACCGGGCCGATATCCATTAGCTCCTCAGGGGTGTAGCCGGACATGCGACTGGCGGTGGCATTGACTTCAATAAAGCGTCGGGTAGCGCGGTCGATCAGCAGGATGGCGTCGGCACTCGCATCCATCGCGGAGCGGAAGCGTTGCAAGTCAACCGCGCGCAGTCGTATCTGGTGCTCGAGAATGTTCCGGTGGCTCTGCAGGAAATCGGTAAAGGCCTTCAGGCGCAACAGGTTACGTACGCGCAACCACAGTTCGATGCGCTCCACCGGTTTGGTGAGAATTTCCTCCGCGCCGGCGTTCAGAGCCGCAAGGCGATTCGCGCGGTCACGGCGGGCGGTCACCATAATGATAGGAATGGCGGCTGTCGCGGGGTTTTCCTTCAGGATGGCAGCTACCTCGCAGCCATTGAGCTGCGGCATGACCACGTCGAGCAGAATCAGGTCGGGAGGATATTCGGCGATCGCTTTCAGCGCCGCCGCGCCACCCAAGGCAGTGACGGTGCGATATCCTTCCGGCAACAGCAACGCTTCCAGCAGCCGGCAACTGGCGATGTCGTCATCGACGATCAGGATCGTGGGCAAAGTCAGATCGGCCATCAGAACGGTTCCGCTTCGTCGTTGTTGTCCTGTGGATGATTCAACCTGCCATCGATCATGGCCAGCAGCGTTTCTCCGCCGTGAATGATCTCGCCCAGGTACTCTTTCTGGGTCGGATTCAGCGGTCCGACGAGTTCGTCCCGGAGCAGTTCGGCGAAACCAAGCACCGCATTGAGCGGCGCACGCAAATCATGCGACAACATTGCCAGCGAGGCCGCAGCCACAAGACTGTCTTGATCTGGTTCGGTGCTTCTTTCCGACATGGCTCCCTTTCAGCAAAACCATGAACAAGCGCAACAACAGATGGCATGGACCAGATGCGGATCCGGCGGTTTAGTGGGATGACGCTAAGTGCCGGCGCAACCACCGAGGGTGGTCCGAGGCGTTACGTATCCTAAAATTCTTCCCAATCGGTGGCGACGGCAGTGCGCTCGGATTTCGCAAGCGGCAGTGCTTTCTGTGGTTTGGCCCGGCGCACGGCCACGACACTGTTCGACGCGCTTTTGCGTGGCGACCGTTCGGCGGCAGCAAGCACTGGCTGACTGCGTTGATCCAGCGTGAAGACACTCACGACCTGGGCCAGATTGGCGGCCTGATCCTGCAGCGACTCGGCGGCAGCGGCGGCCTCTTCGACCAGCGCGGCGTTCTGCTGGGTGACCTGGTCCATCTGCACCACGGCGGTATTGACCTGTTCGATGCCGGCGGTTTGCTCGGTGCTGGCGGCCGAAATCTCGGCCATGATGTCGGAGACGCGCTTGATGCTGTCGACCACCTCGCCCATGGTGGTGCCGGCCTGGTCGACCAGACGGGTACCGGCGTCGACCTTGTCGACCGAGTCGCCGATCAGGGTCTTGATTTCCTTGGCGGCAGCGGCGCTGCGCTGGGCCAGATTGCGCACTTCGGCGGCCACCACGGCAAAGCCACGGCCCTGCTCGCCGGCCCGGGCCGCTTCGACTGCGGCATTGAGCGCAAGAATATTGGTTTGAAAGGCGATGCCGTCGATGACGCTGATGATGTCGACGATCTTGCGCGACGAGTCATTGATCGAGCCCATGGTGGCGACCACTTGCGACACCACCGCGCCGCCCTTGACGGCCACATCCGACGCGGTGGCGGCCAGTTGATTGGCCTGGCGTGCGTTGTCGGCGTTCTGCTTGACGGTGGAGGTCAGTTCTTCCATCGACGAGGCGGTCTCTTCGAGCGAGGCGGCCTGCTCCTCGGTGCGCGAGGACAGGTCCATGTTGCCGGCGGCGATCTGGCTGGAGGCGGTGGCGATGGAATCGGTGCCGGTGCGCACCTGGCCGACAATGCGCAGCAGGTTCTCGTTCATGTCCTTGAGTGCCTGCAGCAGGCGCCCGGTCTCGTCGGTGCCGCTGACGACGATCTCGCTGGTCAGATCGCCGGCGGCGACGCGCTGGGCCACCTGCAAGGCGCGCTGGATTGGGGTGGTAATCGAACGGGTAATCAGATACGCAAAGGCCAGGCCGACCAGCAGCGCCGCGATCGCCAACCCGATGACGGCGGTGCGGCCGCTCTGGTATTGCTGGTTTGCCGCGTTGGCGCTTGCATCCATGGTCTTGCGCTGGGCTTCCTGGAAATCGCGAATGCTGTCGAGGTACTTGCCCAGCTTTGGCGTCATTTCGTCGGTAACGATTTTCATGGCGCCATCGAGATTGCCTGCAGCCTTTTCCTTGAACGCAGCGGCCCGTGCGACTTGATACGCGGCGCGCCGCTCACCAATCGACTCAACCATCGCCGTTGCTTCGGGCGTGGTTAATTCGCCGCGAATGGTCTGCTGCAGGGTCGTGATTTCGCCGCTAAAACCGGCGATGGCATCGAGGAAGAACTTCTCTGACGTCGGGTCAGACACCTTGACGGCGGCAAAGGTGCGCGCAGCATTGATCTCGACAATGGTCGCCCAGCGTGCTGTACGGCGCTCATTTTTGTAAGCCCTGGTTGGTGATCTCATTCAATGCCGCACCCACAGACTGCAGGCGCCAGATGCTGACCCCGGCCAGGATTATCAGAAGAATCAGGACGATGCCAAAGCCGACTGCAAGGCGGCTTCCGACGTTCAGGTTGGAGAATTTCATGTGCATATTCCTGTCAGTGAACGGCTGCGGCACGGCAAAAAAGGGCCATTTGGAGAGATGGCGCCAGCAGCGGTTATTTTTTCTAAAAAGTAAATTTCTATTTCCACAGTATATTGTCTTCTTTTGCCGAAAGTAATAATTTAATTGTTTTACACGATTATTTTAATTATTTTGTGGCGGAATTGCCTTTGCAAAATGTCATCCAGTCGCCAGGTTGCGCTTCGCCAATCCAGGCGCGGAACACGTGACGCAGGCAGGGCGCCATCGTTGCCGAACAGCTCGCCAACAGGTAACCACGACAATCACTTCAGCACGGGCGAACCACCCAGGCCAGGCTGTACAATCCCACCCTTGCTTCGCCACCTCCCTTTCGCATGTCTTCGACTCCCCCGTTTGGCCTGAACGCGCCGCAGCGCGACGCCGTGAATTATCTCGATGGGCCGTGCCTGGTGCTGGCTGGCGCCGGGTCGGGCAAGACTCGCGTGATCACGCAAAAGATTGCCCATCTGATCGAAGATTGCGGCTACGAAGCCAGGCATATCGCCGCGCTGACCTTTACCAACAAGGCCGCGCTGGAAATGCAGGAGCGCATCGCCAAATTGCTGAAAGCGCCAAAGCAGGCCAAGCAGCTCACGGTCAGTACGTTTCACTCGCTCGGCGTGAAGATCCTGCGCCAGGAGGCGCGCGAACTGGGTTTGAAGGACCGTTTTTCGATCATGGACAGCGACGACTGCTTTTCGCTGGTGCAGGATCTTGCCGTCACCACGGACAAGCAATTGATCCGGCGCATTCAGGGTGCCATGTCGCTGTGGAAGAACGGTCTGATCGATCCCGACACCGCGCTGAAACAGGCGGTGGATGAGGACGAAGCCCAGGCCGCGCGCATCTACCGCAGTTACGTTGCGACCTTGTCGGCCTACCAGGCGGTGGATTTTGACGACCTGATCCGCCTGCCGGTTGAGCTGTTTCGCAGCCATGACGCGGTGCGCGACAAGTGGCAGCGGCGCCTGCGCTATCTGCTGGTGGATGAATATCAGGACACCAACACCTGCCAGTACGAGCTGGTCAAGTTGCTGGTCACCGGCATCGGCAAGAAGCCGTTGTTTACGGCGGTCGGCGACGATGACCAGGCCATCTATGCGTGGCGCGGCGCCACCATCGAGAACCTGAAGACGCTGCAAGTTGATTTTCCGGATCTGAAAGTCATCAAGCTGGAACAGAATTACCGCTCCAGTACGCGCATCCTCAGCGCCGCCAACGCCGTCATCGGCAATAACCCGAAGCTGTTCGACAAATCGCTGTGGTCCGAACACGGGCTCGGCGACCCGGTCAAGGTGATGGCGATGGAGGACGATGAAACCGAAGCCGACCAGGTGGCCATTACGCTGTCGGCGCACCGATTCGAACGGCGCGCCAAGTTTTCCGATTACGCCATCCTGTACCGCGGCAACCATCAGGCGCGGGTCTTCGAAAAGGCACTGCGGCGGGAACGCATTCCGTACACCATGTCGGGCGGGCAGAGTTTTTTTGATCGCGCCGAGATCAAGGACATCATCAGTTATTTGCGGTTGATTTCGAACGGCGACGACGATCCGGCATTCATCCGCGCGGTGACCACGCCCAAGCGCGGTGTCGGCCAGTCGACGCTCGAGGTATTGGGCGCCTTCGCCGGGCAGTGGCAATGCTCGCTGTTCGAGGCGGTCTTCAAGGGCGGCCTCGAATCGAAACTGCCCGACCGGCAACTCAAGCCGTTGCGCGACTTCTGCAATTTCATCAACCAGCTCGAAGCGCGCGCCAGCCGAGCGGGCGCCGCCAATAGTGGCGACGATGCCGGCAGCGTCCTCGATGACATGATGAAAGAGATCGATTACGAGCACTACCTGTACGACAACTTCGATGACCGTCAGGCACAGAGCAAGTGGCAGAACGTCATTGATTTCACCAGCTGGCTGAAGGAAAAGGGCAGCGGCGGCAAGGATGGCGACGGACCGGAAAAGAGCCTGCTCGAATTGACCCAGATGGTGGCGCTGATGACCATGCTCGAAGGCCGCGATGAAGAGCCCGACGCCGTGCGCATGTCCACGCTGCACGCGTCAAAAGGACTGGAATTTCCGCACGTCTTCCTGGTCGGGGTTGAGGAAGGCATCCTGCCGCACAAGGGCGATCCGGACGCACCCTTCGAGACGATGGGCGCGCGCATCGAGGAAGAGCGGCGCTTGATGTATGTCGGCATCACGCGCGCGCAACGCTCGTTGCATGTGACCTGGTGCAAGCGGCGCAAACGTGCGCGCGAAAGCATCAACTGCGAAATATCGCGCTTCATTGGCGAGATGAAACTCGACGAAGGCGACGCTGTGCCGACCGAGGCCGAGATCATCACGCCGCAGAACCGGCTGGCGAATCTGAAGGCGCTGTTGCAGAAGCCGCGCGTCGGATAAGCCACGTCGCGCGCGACGCTCAACGTGTCGGTGGTGCGCGGCGCACGATCTTCGTCATCATTTCGAGACCGCCATGGTTCGCCTTGCCCTCCGTGCGATTCAACGGGCGCGGTCGAAGTACAGCACACAGCCTGAATTCCGCTCGCACTTCCAATGCATCGATCGCGGCTGGTCCCTCCTGTGATCCCGGCGCCTGCGGGCTAGCCCGGTGGCACCCCCGGATGAGCCGGCATCGCGCGACAAATCTTGCCCAGTAGACATGAGGCCATGTCGCCCTTAAACTCGGCAACTTGTCGTGAACGCAAAGCATGGCTCGCGCCGACAAGCCCGACGCGGTGATGGTGGTAGTAACGTCTTTCACGTCTGTTCCGCACTGTGTATATGTACAGCATCATGCCCAATCCATTGGCATGCCGGCTTGCGAATAATCAAGCCGGGAGTCCTGAGAAAGAAAAGCGCCATGCATCCAGCATCAATGTCCCTCTTCCTGATGACCCTTTGCGCGGGCGCCGTCCATGCCGCGCCTGATGAAGACAAGCTCGGCAAGGCGCAGGGCTACCCGGTCGGCACGCGCATGAACTGGTTCACCGACGAATCCGTGCGCGTCGGTTCATTTACCCATCAAGCGGAAATCGACGGTATCCAGCGCGGTGGCGTCAATGCCCTCCAGCCATCGGCGCGCCCCATGCCACTGCCGCAGGCGAGCCGCGAGCCGGTGTTGCGCTGGAACGTCGATCAATATCGCAATCTGACCGTGGACGACTACCTCGACCGCCAGCGCGTGATGGGACTGATGATCATCAAGGATGGCGTGGTGCAGGTGGAACGCTACCAATACGGGCGCACTGCACAAGACCGGTTTCTGTCGAACTCGATGTCCAAGTCGATCGTTGCGCTGGCCATCGGCATGGCCGTGCAGGAGGGCCTGATCGCCTCACTCGACGAGCGCGCCGATCACTACGCGCCGAAGATCGCCGGCACGCTGTACGGCGAAACCACGATCCGCAATTTATTGCGCATGGCGTCGGGTGCGCGCTTTACCGAGCGTTACGATGGCAAGGACGATATGGCACGCTTTGGCACGGCGTCCGGCCGTGACGGCCTGGAGGCGGCGGCCCGGGTCGTCACCGAGCGCGACTTTGCGCAGGGCGTCCATTTCAATTACGCCAGCGCGGAAACCGCCATGCTGGGCGCCGTGTTGCGCGGCGCCACCGGCGGCAGCCTCAGCGACTATCTGAGTACACGGCTGTGGCAGCCAATCGGTGCCGAAACGTCGGCGTTGTGGCGCACCGACAAGACCGGGCTGGAAGTCGCCGCCGGCAATTTCAATGCAACGCTGCGGGATTACGCCAGGCTCGCCATCGTCCTGGCCAACGATGGCGTGCGCCCGGACGATCCGGCCAAAGCGCAGATCATCCCGCGTGAATTCCTGCTTGATGCGACCGACTGGCAGCGCGTGCCCGAGGCGTTCCGACCCGGTCAGGCGGCACCGTATTACGGCTATGGCTACAAGTTCTGGCTGTTCCCCGGCAAGACCCGCCGCTTCGCCATGCTGGGTGTGTACGGACAAATGATCTTCATCGATCCCGGGCAAAAACTGGTGATGGTGCAAACCTCGGCGAACGCCACTGCCAAGACCGGCCAAACCACATTGGCGCGCGACGCCGACGCCTTCTGGCGCGGCGTGGTGCAGCACTACGGGACATGGTGAGGACGGCTTTCGCTCCGTACCGCCTTTCGTACTACCTTGCAGTCTCTTTTTTCACCTACCGAAAGAATCCATGCCTGTTCCCTATTTGCATCACGCCAGTGCGCTTTGCCTGTTGACGGTCGCGGCCGCCTGCGCGTTCGCGGCCGATGGTCCGCACCAGATTACCGCCATCAAGGCCGGCAAACTGATTGATGTCGAGGCTGCCCGGGTGCTGAACGATCAGGTCATCCTCATTGATGGCGAGCGCATCAGCGCGGTCGGCCCGGCGGCTTCGACGCCGATTCCCGCCGGCGCGCAGGTGATCGACCTGTCCCAATCGATGGTCCTGCCCGGCCTGATCGACGCGCACACCCACCTCACCAGCAACCCGCATGAACATGGCTACATCGGTCTGGGCACCTCGAAGATTCGCGCCGCGTTATATGGCGTACGTGCTGCCCGAGATACGCTCAACGCCGGCTTCACGACCGTGCGCAACGTTGGCGCGGAGGGCTTCGGCGATGTCGCGCTGCGCGATGCCATCAACGACGGCGACACGCCTGGTCCGCGCATGCAGGTGTCGGGGTATGCACTCGGCATCAAGGGCGGGCACTGCGATAACAACCTGCTGCCGCCGGAGTACAACGACACCGGCGCCGGCGTGGCCGACGGTCCGTGGGCGGCCCGCACCAAGGTGCGCGAAATGGTCAAGTTCGGCGCCGACATGATCAAGATCTGCGCCACTGGCGGGGTACTGTCGAAAGGCGATGAAGCCGGCGCGCAGCAGTACACACTGGAAGAAATGCAGGCCATTGTCGATGAAGCCCACAAGCTCGGTCGCAAGGTCGCGGCGCACGCCCACGGTACCAGCGGCATTCGCGATGCGATTCTGGCCGGGGTCGATTCGATCGAACATGCGAGCCTCATCGATGCCGACGGCATCCGTCTGGCGAAGCAGAAAGGCACCGTGCTGGTGATGGATATTTACGACGACGATTACATCTTGGCCGAGGGCGAGAAGGCCGGCTTCCTGCCCGAGTCACTGGAAAAGGAACGCAAGATCGGCCAGCTGCAGCGCGATAATTTTCGTCGCGCGCTGGTCGGTGGTGACCGCATGGCATTCGGCACCGACGCAGGCGTGTATCCGCATGGCGACAACGCCAGGCAGTTTTTCTACATGGTCAAGTACGGCATGACCCCGATGCAGGCGATTCGCTCGGCGACCATCGATGCGGCCGATCTGATGGGCTGGAAAGACCGGATCGGCAGCATCAAGGCGGGCAAGTTTGCCGACATCATTGCGGTTGACAAGGATGCGACTGCCGATGTCACGGTGTTGACCAGCGTCGCATTCGTGATGAAAGGCGGGCAGGTGGTGCATACCGCGGCGGCGCGCTAGCGGCGAGGCGCTGAGGCCGCGCCCACGCTGGGCTGCGGCGGTTTCGGCGTCGCCAAAACGGCATTTTCATGCTGGGGAAAGATGTAAGGAAAGGATACGACAGGGCGATCCGGCTGAACTTAGCGCAACGGCACCGTGTCAGTCAGGCATGACCGCATGTAAGTGAACGAATTTCGCTGCGTCATCCTTCCGGACAAATCACCGTCCCGTCAATTTCTTGAATAAAGGATCTACCCATGATGAAATTACCTAAACTCCTGCTTGGTTCTGCTGTTCTCGTGTTTGCCAATTTCGCTGTGGCGCAAACCGCCGGCATTTCAACCTCAACCTCGGCCACTGGCGCCACGCCAGCCGGTGCCACCATACAAGGCGGCGGCACCGTCACTGCTCCAGGCAATTCTGTCATCCCAATGAGTCCGGCTTCCGGTTCGGTAGGCGCCGGTGCAAGCGGCTCGACATCGGCTGATCCGATCGTCCAGAAGCGTCAAGCGGACGCGGCAGCCAATGCCGAATATAAAGCCCGCAAATCGACAGCCAAGGACGAGTACAAGGAAGACAAGGCCCAGGCCAAGTCCGATCTGAAAGCTGAAAAACGTGAGTCCAGCCAGGCGCGTAAATCCGGCATGGCAGCGGACAAGAAAATGGGCGACACCCCCGCTATCGGTAACTGATAGAACCCGCCGGCAGTAACATCCGCCGCACCCCGTCCAACGGGTGCGGCGGATTTTTTTTGGGCAACGCGATCGCATGCACGGTCAGTGCAGCCAGTAAAATGGATAATCTTTTCGACCGCCCGGCTCCATTGAAACCACCCCAGAGAAAAATCATCCATTGCGATTGCGACTGCTTTTATGCCGCGGTCGAGATGCGCGATGACCCGTCGCTGCGCGATCTGCCGGTTGCCGTCGGCGGCCGTGCCGACCAGCGCGGCGTGGTGGTGACCTGCAACTACGCCGCGCGCAAATTCGGCGTGCGCTCGGCGATGGCGACATCGCAGGCGATCCAGCGCTGTCCGGGGTTGGTGGTGCTGCGCCCGGCCATGGAAAAATACCGCATCGCGTCGCGCCAGATCCTGGCGATTTATCGCGACTACACCGCGCTGGTCGAGCCGCTGTCACTCGACGAAGCCTATCTCGACGTCACGCATGCGACCCAGCACGGCGGCAGCGCCACCTTGATCGCGCAGGAGATTCGCGCGCGCATCGAGGCGACGGTCGGCATCACCGCCTCGGCCGGCATCGCCTCCAACAAATTCATTGCCAAGATCGCCAGCGACTGGAACAAACCGAATGGCCAGTTCGTCGTGCTCCCGCATGAGATCGACGCCTTTGTCGCGGCCCTGCCGGTGAAGAAGCTGCATGGCGTCGGCAAGGTCACCGCGGCGCGCCTGAACGCCCTCGGCGCCAACGTCTGCGCCGATCTGCGCAGCTGGTCGCGCGCCCAGTTGGCACAGCACTTCGGCAAGTTCGGCGAGCGGCTGTACAACCTCTGCCGCGGACTCGACGAACGCGAGGTCAACCCGCATTCGGAGCGCAAGTCCGTGAGTGTCGAAGAGACCTATGTCGTCGATCTGCCCGATCTGCCCGCCTGCGCAGTTGAGCTCGATCCGCTGATCGATTCGTTGATGGCGCGCGTGTTGCGGGCCGAAGCCGGCGAACACATCCACAAGCTGTTCATCAAGATCCGCTTCTCGGATTTTCGCCAGACCACTGTTGAGTGCCTCGCCAGTCATATTGATCGCGCGATGCTGCATCAACTGCTGCAAACCGGCTTCGAGCGCCGTGGCCTGCCGGTGCGGCTGCTTGGCGCGGGTGTGCGACTGGAGGAGGTGGACGGCGATGACACGCAGTTGGGGTTGTTCGTTGACGCCACCGGGATGCGGGACGACTAGTCGCTGTCGCATCTGGACCATATCGTGCCAACCGTTCGTGAGCAGGAACTACGCATTGTCCTGAGCAGTGTCAAGGTTGATGGCGTCGGCGCAATGCGAAGGTACGCTGGTGCGGGTGGCGCATGAGCGTCATTTGCTGCGCGCTACCACCGATCAATTCATCATCCTCGCAAACGGCAAACTGCAACCGTTCGATGGCGATCCCGACGATGACAAGGCATGGCTGTTCAAGACCAGGCTGGCGACTAAAGCGAATGCGGTCGGCACCGCATTGCCGCCGATCGCAGACAACGCGGCCAGCGTGATTGCACCCGCGCTCAGCGGCAAAAAAAACTGGAAGCGTACCGATGCCGAAGAACGGCAGAACGTGGCCGCGCGCAAAAAGCCGTGATCGATCAGCATCCGGGAAATCCGGAAATGTACGCCTGCGTCAACAAGAAGGAATTGAAAACGCGGCGCAACGACCAGACTTTTTATGCAAAGGAAGTTACCATGCTCGACGCGCAATGGACGGCCCAGCAGGAAGCGTTGGCGCAGATGGGGCCAGGTTGAAACGAGTGAGAATCACGGTCCTGACGGGTCTGCAAAAGGGCAGATTGCAGCGCTCGTTCTCTACAGTCCGCCGGGCATGGTTCGGATTACACTTTTAGCGTATTTCGTTAGTCCCGCCGCTCCCCTGGTTCCTGGCGTCAATGTCCTTTGGACCATTGCCTGCATATGGAATTGAAGCTTTTGCGTGGTCCCTTTTCTCTTTATTGACATCAGAATTGTTAGACACCGCTGTCAGAACGGCTGCCGATGAATTCGCCAAACCTTCCAGAAACTGGTTGGAGGTCATGTTATTGATTTCCGTAGCCGTAAGCCCGTCAAAACCGTTGGCGCCGGAGCGGAGCGTAATTCTTTCGTCCGCGGCGGTCTTCTTGGTTGAATCGATATCTTCATTCTCTTTGATCTTGCTCAGAACGCCAGTCGATGCCGTTTCCAGGAAGGTTTTAAAGTCGTCGTCGGTCATATTATTGATGCTCCGCGCAAATTTCTCTTTCGCTTGGGTACTCCGCGCTGAATCGATATCTACATTTTCTCCGACACTGATCAGAACTTCGAGCGATGAATTATTCAGGCCGGTTTGAAACTCATCGTCGGTCATCTCATTGATTTGGGCACTTGTCAGCCCGCCAAAACCGGAATTACCGGTGTGGTCTGGTTGGGTACTTGAAGGCAAATCTGGAAGTACGTTGCGACTATACGTTACGTTTTGAGTTGCCATGGTATTTCTCCTAAAAGTTAAAAACCGTTAAGTACCCCTGTCGATACAGATTGGTTCCCACACGCAGTCAATCCCCATTCGATTCAAATCCGGTGGCCGCGGTATCGCGCTTGTCGTCGCCATGTCCCGGATTTTCCACCGCCTCAATTTCGATGGAAAGTATCCTGACATGGGATGAGTGACGTCTTTGTCAAAGCAGTTCCACGCCGCGCAGTCATACTGCGTCGATGGAATTGAAGCAGGCAACCGGTATGGGCAGGCGTCGTGAGGATGCAGTCGGCATCACGGCGATACGAACGTGCGTGAATTTTAATTGGCGGAGTGGACGGGACTCGCCTACCTCGGGCGGGCCGCCGATGCGCTTGCAAGCGCATCGCTTCGCGTCCCGCCGCAAGCCGCGCAGGCGGCTTGCTCCACGCCGGTTGCAGCGCCCGCAAGCGGGCGAAAGGTGACGATGCAAACAAAAACGCCCGCTTGCGCGGGCATTTTTTAATTGGCGGAGTGGACGGGACTCGCCTACCTCGGGCAGGCCGCCGATGCGCTTGCAAGCGCATCGCTTCTCGTCGCGCCGCAAGCCGCGCAGGCGGCTTGCTCCACGCCGGTTGCAGCGCCCGCAAGCGGGCGAAAGGTAACGATACAAACAAAAATGCCCGCTTGCGCGGGCATTTTTTAATTGGCGGAGTGGACGGGACTCGAACCCGCGACCCCCGGCGTGACAGGCCGGTATTCTAACCAACTGAACTACCACTCCAAAACTGATACGACATCTTCATGCTGCGAATTGCGTGGTGGGTGCTGAGGGGCTCGAACCCCCGACCTACGCCTTGTAAGGGCGCCGCTCTACCAACTGAGCTAAGCACCCGGCTTTGACGCTGCAATCGCGGTGCAAACGTTCACACCTGAAGGGGCCGAAGTCTACAACAGATCATTTCATTTGGCTAGCGCAACTGCAAAAAAACTCCATTAATCCGCCAGGCAGTCACGATGGAATGCCAGATGGTCGGCCATGAAACTGGCAATGAAGTAGTAGCCGTGCTCGTAACCCGGGTGGCGGCGCAGGGTCAGTGGCTGTTGCGCGATCCGGCAGGCGGCTTCGAATTGGTCGGGCAGCAATTGCGCGTCGAGGAATTTGTCGGCCAGACCCTGATCGATCAGGATCCCGCCCGGAAATGGCGTGGTGCGATTGGCCATCAGCGCGCTGGCGTCGTGCTCGGCCCAGGCGCCGCGATCCGGGCCCAGATAGCGACCGAACGCCTGTTCGCCCCACGGACACTGCGACGGCGCGGCAATCGGCGCAAAGGCCGAGACCGAGCGGAACACCGACGGATGCCGCAGCGCCAGTGTCAATGCGCCGTGTCCGCCCATTGAGTGGCCAAACACGCCAATCGCCTCGGAGCGGGCCGGAAACTGGCGCGTGACGAGGGCGCGCAACTCGTGCACCAGATACGACTCCATGCGGAAGTGGCTGGACCAGGGGGCTTCGGTGGCATCCAGATAAAAGCCCGCGCCGTCGCCGAAGTCCCAGCTGTCGGCCACGCCATCGATGCCGGTGCCGCGCGGACTGGTATCGGGCGCGACCAGCATGATGCCGTGCTCGGCGGCATAGCGCTGCGCACCGGCCTTGATCATGAAGGTTTCTTCGTTGCAGGTCAGGCCGGCCAGGAAGAACAACACCGGCACCGGTCCGTCCTTGGCCTGCGGTGGCTGGAACACCGAGAAGCGCATCGGCAATCCGATCACATCCGAGACGTGCTGGTACACGCCCTGGACGCCGCCGAAGCAGGCCTGTTCGCTGATGCGTTCCATCAGAACAGCACCACCGAGCGAATCGATTCGCCACTTTTCATCAGATCGAAGCCTTCGTTGATGCCCTCCAGCGGCAGCCGGTGGGTGATCAGATCATCAATGTTGAGTTTGCCTTCCATGTACCAGTCGACAATCTTCGGCACATCGGTGCGGCCGCGCGCGCCACCGAAGGCCGAGCCTTTCCATTCGCGCCCGGTGACGAGCTGAAACGGACGGGTGCTGATTTCGGCGCCGGCTTCCGCGACACCGATGATGATCGACTTGCCCCAGCCCTTGTGCGTGCATTCCAGTGCCTGTCGCATGACCTTGGTGTTGCCGATGCACTCAAACGAATAGTCGGCGCCGCCATCGGTCAGTTGCACGATATGGTCGACCACGTTCTCGACTTCCTTGGCATTGACGAAGTGGGTCATGCCGAACTTGCGCGCCATGGCTTCGCGCGCCGGGTTCAGATCGACGCCGATGATCTTGTCGGCGCCGACCATCTTGGCGGCCTGGATCACGTTCAGGCCAATCCCGCCCAGACCAAACACCACCACGTTCGCGCCAGCCTCCACCTTGGCAGTAAAGATCACGGCGCCAACGCCGGTCGTGACGCCGCAGCCGATATAGCAAACCTTGTCGAACGGCGCGTCGCTGCGAATCTTGGCCACCGCGATCTCGGGCACCACGATGTAATTGGAGAAGGTCGAGGTGCCCATGTAGTGATACAGCGGCTTGCCATCGATCGAAAAACGGCTGGTCGCGTCCGGCATCAGGCCGCGTCCCTGGGTGCTGCGGATCGCCTGGCACAGGTTGGTCTTGCGCGACAGGCAGAATTTGCATTGCCGGCATTCCGGTGTGTAGAGCGGGATCACGTGATCATCCTTGCGGATGGATTTCACGTCCGGCCCGACATCGACCACGATGCCGGCGCCTTCATGGCCAAGAATGGCCGGGAACAAGCCTTCCGGGTCGGCGCCCGAGAGGGTGTAGTAGTCGGTGTGGCAGATGCCGGTGGCCTTGATTTCGATCAGGACTTCACCGGCGCGGGGGCCGCCGAGTTCGACGTCTTCGATCGTCAGGGGCCGTCCGGCCGCCCATGCTACGGCTGCTTTTGTTTTCATCGCGCGTTCTCGCTGTGGTCTGGTTTATGATCGGGATGCATGTCGGATTGCGCCATTATCGGTGTAATTCCCAAACTTTTCTTTGCCCCAGAAAGCACCATGTCCATTCCCTCCACTGAAGCCGTCCTGTTTCCACCCATTGAGCCGTTCCGCACCGGCCGACTGGCCGTCGACGCCGTCCATGAATTGTATTGGGAGGAGTGCGGCAATCCCGACGGCTTGCCGGTGCTGTTCCTGCACGGCGGCCCCGGCGGCGGCATCGGGCCGATGCACCGGCGTTTCTTTGATCCGAAGTTCTATCGCATCGTGCTGTTCGACCAGCGTGGCGCCGGCAAATCGACCCCGCTCGGTGAATACCGCGACAACACCACGCAACTGCTGGTTGGCGACATCGAGCAGTTGCGCATGCTGCTGGAGATCGACCAATGGCTGGTGTTCGGCGGTTCGTGGGGCTCGACGTTGTCACTGGCGTACGGCCAGGCGCATCCGCAATCCTGCCTGGGATTCATCCTGCGCGGGATTTTTCTGGGATCGAAGGCCGAGACCGACTGGTTCATCAACGGCATCAAGTGGTTCTACCCGGATGCGCACCGGCGCTTTGCCGAGCACATTCCGGCGGCAGAGCGCGGTGACCTGATCGCGGCCTACAGCAAGCTGCTGTTTAGCGACGATCCGGCGGTCTACATGCCGGCGGCGCGCAACTGGGCGCGCTATGAAAGCAGCTGCCTGTTTCTGCTGCCGCGCCCGGAAGAAGCCGATTCGGATGTCGTCAGCCTCGGCCTCGGCCGGCTGGAAGCGCACTACATGCGCAATGCCTGCTTCCTCGCCGAAAACCAGTTGCTCGACGGCGTCGACCGCATCCGCCATCTGCCGGCCGTGATTGTGCAAGGGCGCTATGACGTCGTTTGTCCGCCGCTGGCGGCGTTCCAGTTGCACGCTGCCTGGCCCGAGGCGCGGCTGCAACTGATCGCCGACGCCGGTCATGCCGCGCTGGAGACTGGTACCGCAGCGGCATTAGTGGCGGCCACCGAAGCGTTTCGCCAGCGCCGGGATTTCAACCCAGCTGCTTGACCATCTTCTGGCACGGCAAGGTCAAGCCCTGGCCCAGATCGATCTCCACTGGCGCCACCGCGATGTATCCCAGCGCGGTGTACAACGGCACCCCAGGCAGGGTGCCGACCAGTTCGGCGCGGCAATAGCCGGCCGCCATTGCAGCCTGTTCGCAGGCCGCCAGTAGTGCGCGTCCGATACCGCGCCGGGCATGCGCCGGGTGCACGAAGAACGCCCTGATGCGTGCCGCGTCGGTGGCCGGATCGAGCCTGCGATCAAGGCGTCCGGCGACCTGATCGCCGCCATACAGGGTTTGTCGCGCACTCCATGCGCCGCAGCCGATGAGCTGTCCGTGCTCGCGCGCCAGATACATGGTGCCGTCGACAATGAGCTGTGAATCGACGCCGAATACCTGCGCGATCGCACCCTCGGTTTGGGCCGGGCTGTAGTAGCCGGCGCTGAGCGCGCGCGCCGAGATCTCGATGAGCGCGGCCAGCCGACCATGGTCGTCGGCGGTGGCGGTTTGAATTTGAAAAGTCATCGCTGAATCCCGTTTCGCTTGCGCGTACACTGACCACCTGCACCGTCAACTAGGAGCACCACCATCATGTCAGTACATGCCCAATGGAATGCTGATTCCGGCCAATCAGTCGCGCAACTTGTCGCCGGCGATGCGCGTTTTGCCGCCGATCTTGATCTCAACGCAGGCGGTTCCGGACTGGTGCCGACGCCACACGATTTGCTGGATGCGTCGCTGGCTTCCTGCACCGTGCTGACGCTGCAACTGTACAGCAAGCGCAAGCAATATCCGATGGAGGGCGCGTCCGTCAGCGTCACCCACGAAGAGGCCAATGGCCTGTACCAGATGACGCGCCAGATTCAGCTCACCGGAGAATTGAACGACGCGCAGCGCGCCGATCTGCTGCGCGTGGCCAACCTGTGTCCGTTGCACAAGACCCTCAGCGGCCAGTTTGCCATCGCCACGGCGTTGGTCGCCTGAGCATTTTTCCAAGGATCAGCCATGACCCCAGTTGACCGCATCACACCCCATCAACACGATCTCGGCGGTGGCTTCCTGGTGCGCCGCGCCTTGCCGTCGGCGCAGCGCCAGGCGGTCGGACCGTTCCTGTTCTTCGACCACTTCGGACCGGTGACGGCGGGGCCGGCGGACAACCATGACGTGCGCCCGCATCCGCATATCGGACTGGCCACCCTGACGTATCTGTTCGAAGGCGCGATGATGCATCGCGACTCGACCGGCGTGGTGCAGCGCATCGAGCCGGGCGCGGTCAACTGGATGACGGCAGGGCGCGGCATCGTCCATTCGGAACGCACCCCCGACGCATTGCGGGCGACCACCCGTCGCTCCCATGGCTTGCAGCTGTGGGTGGCGGTGCCGGCCGAACACGAAGAGGATGCGCCGTCATTTCAGCATGCCGCGGCCGACACCATTCCCGCGCTGGAGCAGGATGGCGTCGCAATTCGCGTGCTGGTTGGCGCCGCATTCGGCGTGAGCTCACCGATCAAGACACTGTCGCCGACGGTGTACGTGGATTTTGCCATGGCCACCGACACGCAGATTCGCATCCCGGCGGTGGCGCTTGAACGCGCCCTGTATTCGGTCGATGCCGGCATTCTGGTGGATGACGAACTGGTGCCGCCGCACACCATGGTGGTGCTGGCCGAAGGCGCCACACCGCTGGTGCGCGCCACGGAAAACACCCGCCTGGTCATGGTCGGCGGTGCACCGCTCGGTCATCGCTTCATGGTCTGGAATTTTGTCTCCAGTCGCAGGGAGCGCATCGTGCAGGCACAGGATGACTGGGAGGCACAACTGTTCGAGAAAGTGCCGGGCGAAACCGAATTCATTCCGCTGCCGGCACGGAAATAGGCGCCTTCGGCAGGCGCTTTTCGACGATCTGTTGCGACGCACCGTGCCGCGCATCCGGCTGCGGATGCCGGCCTCGACATGCACATCTTCCGCTCGCCCGGGCCTGATTCGGGCTCCTGCAAAACACCCTGTCGCCAACCTCAAAAACCGTTCCGTGCCAACACGTTTTTGTGCACGCCAGCACGGCCGGCACAGGGGGAATCATACGTATTTTTACTGTATTGCCGCCGCAAAAGATTGACGCTAAAGTCGCTTCACAAAAATATTTATAGTCCACGGGCTGTAAAAAAAACGACGGAGACAATCCTGTAGTACCCCCGTCACCCGCTCACCGGTTCGTGCATGCAATGCGCTTGCCGTCGTTGTCACCTGGTTTGTTGCATCACCTTTTCGAAGCACGTCTGGCAGGGTCACCCTGCGGCTGCGTCACGTTTTTTTGGGCGTCGCTGTTTCATTTTTTTCTTTAACCAACCTGTCACAAGGATTCGCATGAACACATTTATTCGCTCGGCAACGCTTGGCATCGCCATGGCCTTATTCAGTCTGACGGCGGGTGCTGCAGAGCACGCCAGCGCAGCAGATGCCACCGCCATGGTCAAACGCGCCGTGGCGCATTTGAAAGCGGTCGGCAAGGAAAAGGCGCTGGCCGACATCTCCGACAACAAGGGCGCGTTCATTGACCGCGATCTGTATCTGTCGGTGTACGACATGAACGGTATGGTGCTGGCCCACGGTACCAACCCGAAATTGATCGGCAAGGATGTCAGTGCGATCAAGGATGTCAGTGGCAAGGAATTCATCAAGGAAATCCTGTCCAAGGCCAAGGCCAACGGTTCGGGCAATGCCGACTACGAGTGGCCGAATCCGCTGACAAAAAATATTGAAGCCAAGACCGTGTATTTCGAGAAATCCGGCGACCTGGTCTTTTCCAGCGGCTACTACCGCAAGTAATCATCCACCCCACATCAGGAGAGCTCATGTTCCAGCCACGCGGTAACCGCAGCATCGTGCTTTTCCTGATGTGCCTGCTTGCCCTGCCAGGCGCCATCGCGGCAAAGAATGACATCGTGATCGGTCAGGTCGCGCCGCTGACGGGTGTGATTGCCAGCACCGGCGCCGAGATGGTGCTGGGCGCAAGGATCTATTTTGATTCGGTCAACGCCGAGGGCGGCATCGATGGTGCGAAGATCCGGCACGAGGTGCGCGACGATGCCTACACCGTGACTGAAACCGTGCGCCAGACCCTGGACCTGATTGCGCACGACAAGCCGGTGGCGCTGATCGGCTTTGCCGGCACCGGAAATATCGGCGAACTGCAAAAGCAAAAGGTGCTCGACAACGCCGGCATCGCGCTGGTCGGACCCTACACCGGCGCACCCGGTTTGCGCGGTCCGGACAATCACAACATTTTCCATATCCGCGCCAGCTATTGGGACGAGGCCGACACCATGGTCGACCAGTTGGTGACGCTGAAAATGGACCGCATCGCGATCATGTATCAGAACGATCCATTCGGTGAATCGGGACGCGATGGCGTCATTGCCGCACTCAAGAAGCGCGGCCTGACGCCGGCGATGATGGCAACCTACGAAAAGGGCACCGCGGAAATCTCGGATGCTGCAAAAAAAATCGGCGCCGTCAATCCGCAAGCCGTGATCATGATTTCGGTGAACCGCCCGACGGCGAACTTCAGCAAGGAAATCCGCGCGCTGTGCAGCGTCAATCAATTGTTCAATATCTCGGTGGTGAATGCCACTGAAATCGTCAAGCTGATCGGCGCCGACAAGGCGCGCGGCATCGGTATTGCGCAAGTGATGCCGAACCCGAATTCGATCGCGGTACCGGTGGTCAAGGAGTACCAGGCAGCCATCAGGAAATATGCGCCGGCCGGCACCGCCTACAGTTATACCTCGCTGGAAGAATTCATCGCCGCCAAGGTATTGGTCGAGGGGATTCGCCACGCCGGCGCCAATCCGACCGCAGCGCGGGTACTGGCGGCAATGAGCACGCTGACCGCCTACAACGCCGGCGGTTTTCCGCTGAGCTTTTCGGATACCAACCGGGTCGGCGGGCGCTTCGTCGAGCTGACCATCATCAACCGGTACGGGCAGCTGATTCATTAAGCGCCTCGCGCAAACGGATGCTGGCACGGCACGGTAGACACCGGGCCGCGACATTGCGTACAGTCTGGGACACGATCGTCACCAGGAACATCCATGACCGCAGTCACCCCAACCTTTCGCCAGGACGCCCGCATCATCGGCGTGGTCGGCCTGGCGCACGGCGTCTCGCATTTTTTCCATCTGATCCTGGCGCCGCTGTTTCCCTGGCTGAAGGAGGCGTTCGTGTTGTCGTATGCCGAGCTGGGCTTGCTGATGACGATGTTTTTCATCGTCTCGGGAATCGGCCAGGCACTGGCCGGGTTCGTGGTCGACCGGGTTGGTGCGCGCCGGGTGCTGATGGTGGGCATGGCCTTGCTGGCCCTGGCAGCACTGGTGCTGGCGGCAGCGCAGAGTTACGGCATGCTGTTGGCGGGATCGATGCTGGCCGGACTGGGCAACAGCGTATTTCACCCGTCCGATTACACCCTGCTCAATAAGCGCGTGTCGATTGCCCGCCTGGGCCATGCGTTTTCGGTGCATGGCATCAGTGGCAATCTGGGCTGGGCCGCCGCGCCGGTGTTCCTCGCCACCATTGCCAGTTTTTCATCGTGGCGCGTCGCGCTGCTGGCGGCGGCATGCATTCCCTGCGCAATGCTGACGATTCTGTTTGTCTACCGCCATGTCATCGAGCCCGAGGACAGCGCCGCCGCCATTGCCCCATCGCACAAACCGGATGTCCCGCTGGCAGATGGCAACTTCGATTTCCTGCGCCTGCCGGCAGTCTGGATGTGCTTTGCCTTCTTCGCCATTACCGCGCTGGCACTGGGTGGCATCCAGAGCTTTTCATCAGCCAGCCTGCGCGCGCTGTACGGCCTCTCGCTGGTGGGTGCGACCACCGGTTACACCGCGTACATGCTGGCCTCTGCGGCCGGCATGGTGTGGGGCGGCTTTCTGGCGGCCAGGGCGGCGCGGCACGATCGCATCATTGCCTTCGCCTTTGCCGTGGCCGGATTGACCGCGCTGGTTGTCGCGACCGGCTGGATTGCGCCGTGGATGGCGGTGCTGCTGATGGGTGGAATCGGATTTGGCGCCGGCGTCGCCGGGCCGTCGCGTGACCTGATGATCCGCGCCGCCGCGCCGAAAAATGCGACCGGACGCGTCTATGGCGTGGTGTATTCCGGGCTGGACATCGGCCTGGCTGGTGCACCGCTGATTTTCGGCGCCTTGATGGACGCAAGTCATCCTTCCTGGGTATTCGTCCTGATCGGCACGTTCCAGGTCATGGCGATTGCCACCGCGGTCAGAGTTGGCAGCAACACGGCACGCCGCGCGGCGCGCGCGCTGGCCGTGTGAGGGCTTCCGGGAACCAGCCAGCGCAGGCAATCCCGGTACAAGTCACAGCATCACCCGATAGCCGATCCCGGTCTCGGTGAGCAGAAAACGCGGCTGGGCCGGATCATCCTCCAGTTTCTGGCGCAGATGCCCCATGTAGATCCGCAGATAGTGCGGACGCTCGACATGCGTCGGACCCCACACCACGCGCAGGATCTGCTGTTGCGTGAGCACCTTGCCGGCATGCGCCAGCAAGTGCGTCAGCAGGCGGTATTCGATCGGGGTCAGATGCACCGGCACGCCGGCCTTGTGCACCGTGCGCTTCGTCATATCCACCACCACGTCGCCGAACTGCATCACCGACTGCGCCTCGGCGCCATTGCCGCTGCGGCGTAACGCAACGCGCACCCGCGCCAGCAGTTCACCGACGCCAAACGGCTTGCTTAGAAAATCATCTGCGCCGGCATCCAGCGCGGCGATCTTTTGCGACTCCTCGCTGCGCGCCGACAGCACGATCACCGGGATGGACGACCAGCTGCGCAGGTCGCGAATCAGGTTCACGCCGTCACCGTCGGGCAGGCCGAGATCCAGGATCACCAGGTCGGGCTTGCGGGTGGCGATTTCGATCAGGCCGCGTTGCAGGGTGTCGGCCTCGAACACGTTGTAGTGCTCGGCCTCCAGCGCAATGCGCACGAAGCGGCGGATTTGCGCCTCGTCTTCGACCACCACCACGTTCTGTTGTCCGGCGCTCATGATTTCATCTCCGCCGCTTCCAGTTCGACCGACGGTGGCTGCCCCGACGGCAAGTTGATGACAAAGCTGGCGCCGCCATCCGCATTGGTGACGCCTTCGATAGTGCCGCCGTGCGCCTCGACAATCGCGCGGCAGATCGCCAGCCCGAGACCGACGCCGGGAATCGCCGACTCGGTCACGCCACGCGCGAACTTGTCGAACAGCCGGTTGATCTGGCCGGCTGGCAAGCCCGGCCCATTGTCGGCCACCGTCAGCCGCATGCTGCCGCCGGACGGTTCTGCCGCGATCGTGATGGTGGAGTCGGGCGGCGTGTATTTGACGGCGTTTTCGATCAGGTTGCACAGCACCCGTTCCAGCAGTGCCGCGTCAAACCGCACCAGCGGCAGATCGGGCGCCAGCGCGGTCACCACCTTGTGCCGGCCCAGCAGGCTGCGGCTGGCGGCCAGTGCACTGCCGACGACTTCTTCCAGCGATTGCCATTCCAGCCGCAACTGGATGGCGCCGGCTTCGAGTCGCGCCATGTCCAGCAGATTCACCACCAGCGCGCTCATGCGCAGGCTTTCGGCATGCAGGCTGCGGGCCATGTCGGCGGCGGCGTCAGGCAGCGGCGGCTGCGTGCGCACCAGCGAATCCGCAAGCCCGACCAGCGCCGTCAGTGGCGTGCGCAAATCATGCGACAGCGCCGACAGCAACGAATTGCGCAGCCGCTCCGACTCCATCTGCACCAGCGCGCTGCGCGCCACATCGACGTAATGGACGCGCTCCAGCGCGATGGCGATCAGCGAGGCGAAGGTTTCGAGCTGGCGGCGCTGTTCCGGCACCATCAGCCAGCGCGGCACAGTCGGCTGGATCGCCAGCACGCCACGCAGGCGCATCGGCGCTTTCAGCGGCAGGTACAGACGCGCACTCGATGGCAGCGTATCGGTGCCGGCGCCGGCCGGCTGGGCATGGTCGTAAGCCCATTGCGCCATCGCGATATCGACCGCCGCCAGCCGTTGCGCTTCCGGCTCGGCCGACAGCTGCAGACGTCCGTCAAGGTCCGCCACCAGCAGCGCGGTGGCGGCATTAAAGCCGCTCGCCAGGCTGCGGTTGGAGATCTCGGTCACCTGCTCGGTGGTGAGTGCGCCGGACAGGTCGCGCGCCATTTCATACAGCGCCCGGGCGCGGCTTTCGCGCTGTTCCGCCACGCGCAACTGATAGCGCAGGCTGGCAGTGAGCTGGCCAGTGATCAGGCCGACCGCCAGCATCACCGCGAAGGTCAGCAGGTACTGCGCATCGGACACCGCAAAGGAAAAGCGCGGCTGCACGAAAAAGAAATCGAACACCAGCACATTCACCACTGCCGCCAGCGCGGACGGGCCGCGCCCGAAGCGCGCCGCCGTGACCATTACCGCCAGCAGAAACAGCATGACGATATTGGCCAGCTCGAAATACGGAAACAGCAATTGCGCGACGCCGGCAGCGGCAGCGCTGCTGACCAGCGCCCACAGATAGCCCCATGGCCGGATCGCCTCGCCGCGCGCGCTGCCGGCGGCCGTGACGGCCCAGGCGCGATTGCCCAGCGGCGCCTCGGCATCGTCGCGCGCGATCTGGATCACGTCCAGATCGGCGGCCTGCTGCGCCAGGCTTTGCGCGACCGATTGACGCCACCAGCGGTTGCGTCCGGCACGCCCGATCACCACGCGCGAGATGTTGTGGCCGCGCGCGTAATCAAGCAGCGCCACCACCACGTTTTCGCCCGAGATGGTGGCGCTGTGCGCGCCGAGTTCCTGTGCCAGCGCCAGCACTTTCAGGATGCGCTGGCGTTCGGTTTCGCGCAGCTGCTGCAGGTGCGAGGTTTCGACATACACCGCGTGCCAGTCGGCATTGAGGCGATCGGCCAGACGGGCCGCGGCGCGCACGATTTTTTCCGAGCCGGGGCGCGGACCGATGCAGACCAGCAGCGCGTCGCGGGTTTCCCAGACGCGCTGGATCGATTCGGCATGGCGCCAGGCACGCACATCGGCATCGACCCGGTTGGCGGTGCGGCGCAGCGCCAGTTCGCGCAAGGCGATCAGGTTGCCCTTGCGGAAAAAACTCTGCGCGGCGCGCTCGGCTTGCTGCGGCAGGTACACCTTGCCCTGCTTCAGGCGGCGCAACAATTCATCGGGCGGCAGGTCGACCAGCACCACCTCATCGGCCTGGTCAAACACGGTATCCGGAACCGTCTCGGAGACCCGCACACTGGTGATGCCGCCGACCACATCGTTGAGGCTCTCCAGATGCTGCACGTTCATGGTCGTGAAGACATCGATGCCGGCGTCGAGCAATTCCTCGATGTCCTGCCAGCGGCGCGGATGGCGCGAGCCGGGCGCGTTCGAATGCGCCAGTTCATCGACCAGGATCAGCGCCGGCTTGCGCGCCAGTGCCGCATCCAGGTCGAACTCCTGCAGCGTGCGCTCGCGGTAGGCAATCTGTTGCAGCGGCAAGACGGGCAGGCCGTCCAGCAGCGCCATGGTTTCGCGCCGCCCGTGGGTTTCCACCAGGCCAACCACGACGTCGATGCCGCTGCGGCGCGCTTCGTGCGCGGCCAGCAGCATCGCGTAGGTCTTGCCCACGCCGGCCGAGGCGCCAAAGAAGATCTTCATCTTGCCGCGGCGCGCAGCGTGTTCCGCGTCCTGCAACTCGCGCAGCAACTGGTCGGGATCGGGGCGGAGGTCGGTCATGCAGGTATCTTACCGTTTCGCGCTGCAGCAACCGCCATGTTCGTGGAGGCCGGCTTCGCGACCACGTATGCTATAGGCCATCTCGTCAACGCGTAAGGAGCGAAACCATGCTTGTCGTCACAGCGCTGCGCGCCGCGCCGGCATCCCGATTGCGGCCGATCCGGTCCGGCACGGTCACTTGAGGTGCCTGCCATGACCAACCTTGCCGCCTGGCTGGCCGCCCTTGCGACCATGGCCATACTCCTGCTGTATGAAACCATCCTGCTGGTGGTGCAGCGCCGTAGCCCGACCCGACTGGCGCGCTCGGCACATGCAAATTTGCGCGCGGAATGGTTCGCCGCGATATCGCGCCAACCCGGATATGAAATCGTGGCAGTCCAGACGCTGCGCAATTCGCTCATGTCGGCCACGATGACGGCGTCGACGGCCGCGCTGGGTTTGATCGGCACGGTCACGCTGGCGGCGCCATCGCTGCACACGTCGTTTGCCGCCGGCGACATGATCGCTGCAGACTTTACGCCGCGCCTGGCGCTGGAGCTGTTGCTGATGACCATTCTGTTTGCCTCCCTGGTGTGTTCGACGATGGCGGTGCGGTACTACAATCACGCCGGTTTCATCAGCTCCATGCCGGCCGATTCG
The DNA here is from genome assembly GCF_035984655.1 of Actimicrobium sp. GrIS 1.19. Lineage (NCBI taxonomy): Bacteria > Pseudomonadati > Pseudomonadota > Betaproteobacteria > Burkholderiales > Oxalobacteraceae > Actimicrobium > Actimicrobium sp. GrIS 1.19. The sequence continues at coordinate 40,239 of NZ_JAXCHT010000004.1, forward strand.
GCAGAGCGACAGCGCTGGGCTGCCACCTGTGTGGTCTACCTGCGCCGCGCCGGTTTGCTGTACAGCTGGGGCTTGCGCAACCTGCTCATGGTGGCGCCGATTCTGGCTTCGATCGTCTATCCGTGGTCAGGACCGGTGGCCGCGGTGGCGGTGGTGGCGGCACTGATCGGCTTCGACCGGTTTGCCATCACCTGAACCGGCAGGTTGTCGCTCAAAATGTCTTCGCGACGCTCAGCACCAGCGCATTTTTCCCGAGGTTCTTCGACGCCGCGCCCGGGCCGCGATAGGCGTCCGAATCGGTGCCGATGGCGGCCAGACTCAGGCTTGCCACGCCGAAGTCCTTGGTCACGCCAATCTTCCAGTCGGTGTAGCTGAAGGTCGACTGGTTCTTCACGGTCTGATGGCCGACGTGCAGGTTCAGCGTCAGCGACTCGGACAACACCGGGTTGCTGGAAATATCCAGATAGCCGCTGCGCTTTGAATCAACGAAGCCGAACAGGTTGGTGACCGCATACGAATACTTGACCGTGCTCACGCCATAGCCGAGCTGGCCGTACACCTCGGTGGTGTTGGCGTTCGGATGCAGGCCGTTGGACGGATACACATAGGTCAGCACGCCGACGTCGTAGCCGAAATCGCCGCCGAGGTCACCGCGCTTGCCGCCGTAAATGTCGGCTTCGACGTGGCCGCTGCCGCCGGCGTCGCTGGTCCAGCGAATGCTCGACAGCCAGGTACCGACATACCAGCCGTTGGCGCCATCCACATAATCGGCGCCGCCCTGTAGCGCCGGCAGCAAGCGGCTTTGCGAGATGCCGCGAAAGCGGTAGTCGCTGGTGATGGCGGCGTTGAAGGTCAGTGCCTGCGGCGCTGCTGCCGGGGCGTCTTCGGCGTGGGCCGGAAAGGCGGCAGCGATCAACAGTGCGGCGGTGGAAATCAGGTATTTCATGGAAGGCTCACTTTGAAGGATTACGGGGTTGACTTGCTTGTTGCGGGTGCGGCCTGATCCAGTGCCAGGTTCAGTTTCAGCACATTCACGCGTGGCTCGCCGAGGATGCCGAACAGGCGGCCTGCGCTGAATTGGTCGACCAGCACGCGCACCTGATCGGCTGGCAGCTTGCGTTCGCGGGCAACGCGGGCAATCTGAAATTGCGCGGCGGCGATGCTGATGTCGGGATCGAGGCCACTGGCCGACGCCGTCACCAGATCGACCGGCACCGGCAAGGCGTTGTCCGGATCGGCCGCCTTCAAGGCATCCAGCCGCCCCTTGACCGCATCGATCAGCGCCGGATTGGTGGGACCTTGATTCGCGCCGCCCGACGCCAGTCCATTGTTGGGCATCGGTGCGGTGGCCGATGGCCGGCCCCAGAAGTACTGCGGTGACGAGAACGACTGGCCGATCAGCGCCGAGCCAACCGGTTTGCCATCGCGCAGCAGCAGGCTGCCATCGACCTGATCGACGAACGCAGCGCGGCCGATGCCGGTGACGAGGGCCGGATACAGGCCGCAGCAGATCACGGTCAGCAGGGCAAACAAAACAAGGGCGGGACGAAGAATGGTTTTCATGGGACTTCCTATGCGAGGTGTAAGGCGGACAACAGCATGTCAATCGCCTTGATGCCGACGAACGGCACCAGGATGCCGCCGAGGCCGTAGATCAACAGATTGCGGCGCAGCAGCAGGGCGGCGCCGACGGCGCGATATTTGACGCCCTTGAGCGCCAGTGGAATCAGCACCACGATGATCAACGCGTTGAAAATCACCGCAGAGATAATCGCCGACGACGGACTCGCCAGATGCATCACATCCAGCGCTTTCAACTGCGGATAGGTGCCGACGAAGGCGGCCGGGATGATCGCAAAATACTTGGCGATGTCATTCGAGATCGAGAACGTCGACAACGCGCCGCGTGTCATCAGCATCTGCTTGCCGATCTCGACGATTTCCAGCAGCTTGGTCGGGTTCGAATCCAGATCGACCATGTTGCCGGCCTCTTTTGCCGCCTGCGTGCCCGAGTTCATCGCCACCGCGACATCGGCCTGCGCCAGCGCCGGCGCATCGTTGGTGCCATCGCCGGTCATCGCCACCAGCCGGCCATCGTTCTGGTAGTCGCGGATCAGCTTGAGCTTGTCTTCCGGCGTGGCCTCGGCCAGGAAATCATCCACTCCGGCCTCGGCCGCAATCGCGGCAGCGGTCAGCTGATTGTCGCCGGTGATCATGACCGTCTTGATGCCCATCCGGCGCAGTTCGGCGAAGCGTTCCTTGATGCCGCTCTTGACGATGTCCTTGAGCTCCACGACGCCCATCACGCGGCCGGCGTCGACCACCACCAGCGGCGTACTGCCGCGGCGCGAGACGGTGTCGACATCGCGCCCGACGTCATTCGGAAACTGCTTGCCGAGCGATGCGACATATTTTTTCTGCGCATCGACCGCGCCCTTGCGCAAGGCCCGTTCGCCCAGGTCGACGCCGCTCATGCGGGTCTGCGCCGAGAACGGAATGAAGCTGCCATGCAGCGTCGCCAGATCGCGCTCCGGAAACTTGAAGCGGCTGCGCGCCAGCGCCACGATGCTGCGGCCTTCCGGGGTTTCATCGGCCAGTGAGGCCAACTGCGCGGCATCGGCCAACTGCTCCTCGGTGACGCCCGGCGCCGGGAAGAACGCCGAGGCCTGGCGATTGCCGAGCGTGATGGTGCCGGTCTTGTCGAGCAGCAGCACGTCGACGTCGCCGGCGGCTTCGACCGCGCGGCCCGAGGTGGCGATCACATTGGCCTGCATCATGCGGCTCATGCCGGCCACGCCGATGGCCGACAGCAGGCCGCCGATGGTGGTTGGGATCAGACAGACCAGCAGCGCGATCAGCACCGTGATCGTGACCGGTGCGCCGGCCTTGGCGGCCTCGACCGAGAACAGCGAAAACGGCAGCAGCGTGACCGTCACCAGCAGGAACACGATGGTCAGCGCCACCAGCAAAATGGTCAGCGCGATTTCATTGGGAGTCTTCTGGCGCTTGGCGCCTTCGACCATGGCGATCATGCGATCGATGAAGGCTTCGCCGGGATTGACCGAGATCCTTACCACCAGCCAGTCCGACAGCACGCGCGTGCCGCCGGTGACGGCCGAAAAATCGCCGCCCGATTCGCGGATCACCGGCGCCGATTCGCCGGTGATGGCGCTCTCGTCGACCGAGGCGACCCCTTCGATGACTTCGCCATCGACCGGCACGATGTCACCGGCTTCCACCAGCACCACATCACCTTTCTTGAGGGTGGTGGCATTCACGCCGGACCAGGTGGCGCCGTGTTTCGGGGCCTCGAGTTTCTTGGCGATGACGGTTTGCTTCAAGGCGCGCAACGATGCGGCCTGGGCCTTGCTGCGGCCTTCCGCCAGCGCCTCGGCGAAGTTGGCGAACAACACGGTGAACCACAGCCAGACCGCGATGGCGCCGATGAATCCGGCGCTGGCTTCGCCGCTGCCGACGAGTGCCTGCAGCCACAGCAGCGTGGTAATCGCGCTGCCGATGAAGACCACGAACATGACAGGGCTGCGCCACTGCACACGCGGGTCGAGCTTCTTGAAGGCGTCGAGCACGGCGGGGCCGAGCAGGGCGCGGTCGAACAGGGTCAGGCTGGTGCGTGACATGGCTGACTTTCTTTTTTAATGAACAAGTTGCAGGTGTTCGATGACGGGGCCGAGCGCAAGCGCCGGGACGTAATTGAGTACGCCGATCAGGATCACGGTGCCCACCAGCAGCGCCACGAACAGCGGGCCGTGGGTCGGCATCGTGCCGGGCGTGACGTCAAGGCGCTTCTTGGCTGCCAGCGAACCGGCGATGGCGAGGATCGGCACGATCATGCCGAAGCGTCCGAACCACATCGCAATCGACAGCATCACGTTGTAGAAAGGGGTGTTGGCGGACAGCCCGGCGAAGGCGCTGCCGTTGTTGTTGGCGGCCGAGGTGAAGGCGTACAGGATTTCGGAAAAGCCATGCGCGCCCGGATTGGCGATGCCGGCCTTGCCGGGATCGAGCATCACCGCAATCGCGGTGCCGCCCAGTACCAGCAACGGCGTGATCAGGATGGTCAGCGCCGCCATCTTCATTTCGAACGACTGGATTTTCTTGCCCAGATATTCCGGCGTGCGACCGATCATCAGGCCGGCGATGAACACCGCCATGATGGCAAATACCAGCATCCCGTACAGCCCGGTGCCGACGCCGCCGAACACCACTTCGCCGAGCTGCATGAAGGCGATCGGCACCATGCCGCCGAGTGCCGAGAACGCGTCATGCATCGCATTGACCGCACCGCACGAGGCTGCCGTGGTGACCGCTGCAAACAGGGCCGAGGCGCTGATGCCAAAACGGGTTTCCTTGCCTTCCATGTTGCCGCCGGATTGCAGCGCCGACAGGTTCTGGTCGATGTGCAGCGCCTGCAGCGCAGGATGGGCCTGCTGCTCGGCGATCAGCACCACGCACGCCAGCGCCACGAAGATCACCGTCATTGCGGCCAGAATCGCCCAGCCCTGGCGCATGTCGCCGACTTGGCGGCCAAAGGCAAAACAGAATGCCGCCGGGATCAGGAAGATCGCCAGCATCTGCAGGAAGTTGGTCAGCGCGTTCGGGTTCTCGAAGGGATGCGCCGAATTGGCATTGAAGAAGCCGCCGCCGTTGGTGCCGATCATCTTGATCGCCTCTTGCGACGCGACCGGACCCATCGGCAGGATTTGGGTTTTGGCCGTCAGCGTTTCCCTGACAGCCTCGCCCTTGGCATCCTTGATCGGCTGATTGGCCGCATCCATTGTTGGTTGGGTGTAGGTGACCGCATCAAGCAGCGCGACTTCCTTGTTGGCCGAAAAATTCTGGACCACGCCCTGGCCCATCAGGAACACCGCAAACACCAGCGACAGCGGCAGCAGCACGTACAGCGTCGAGCGCGTGATGTCGACCCAGAAGTTGCCGATCGATTGGGCCGAGCGTTGCGTGAAGCCGCGGATCAGCGCGAAGGCTACCGCCATGCCGGTCGCGGCCGAGAAAAAGTTTTGACCGGTCAGCGCCACCATTTGCGTCAGGTTGCTCATGGTCGACTCGCCGGCGTAGCCCTGCCAGTTGGTGTTGGTGATGAAGCTGACCGCCGTGTTGAACGACGAGTCGGCGCTGACATTGGCCAGCGCTTGCGGATTGCCGGGCAACCAGAGTTGCAGGCGCTGGATCGCATACACGAACAGCGCGCCGACGGTATTGAAAGCCAGCAGCGCCAGCGCATAGGTTTTCCAGCCCATGCCGACGTCGCGGTCAGTGCCGGCGCTGCGGTACAGCAGGTTTTCCAGCCAGCCAAACACCGGTAGCCGGGTGCCGTCGCCGACCTTGGCGAGATACAAACCAAGCGGATACGCCAGCGGGATCAGCACCGCAAACAGCAGCACCAGCAGCAGGATTGATTGGGTCGTCATTTACAGATCCTCCGCATTGAACAGCGCGATGCCGAGGTACACCAGCAGCGCGACGGCGATGATGGCGCCGAGCAGATAGAACGGCGTCATTTGCGCGCTCCCAGTTTGTCGCAGGCCACGACGACACCCAGCGTCAGCAGCCACAGCGCCAGGATGGCGCCCACGTACACGATGTCCATGCTGTTTTCCTTGAAGGTTTCAACAGCAGTCAGCATAGTCGCGCGGCCCTAAAAACGTTGTAAAGAAGCGGGAAGGGGGTGTAAAGAAAGTGTAAACAGGGCGGCGTCGCTGCCAGTGGCGCGGGGAGCAAAAAAAAAGAAGGCACAGTGATGTGCCTTCCCTTGCAGTTCGCATTTGCCGCGATGCCGGCCTGATGGCTCGTTTAGCGCAGCACGATAAACGGCTTCAGGCCGCCCAGGTCCTGCATTTTCTGCATCACGGCAGCGGCGTCGGAGCGGCTCGAAAACGGTCCGGCAAACAGGCGATACACCGCGCCTGACTGCACCACTTCCATCGGCAGCGCCGGATCGGCGGCGTCGCGCAGCATGCGTGCGCGCACCGCTTCGGCATTCGGCGCCTGCGCAAACGCACCGAGCTGGAGGTAGATATTGCTGTTGCCGGCGGCGCTGGCCACCACTGTTGGCGCCGGCGGCGTCTCGGTCAACGGTGGCAGTGCCTTGACCACCACGCCGGACGGCGGTGCGGCGTCGTTGCGCAGCATGTTGTCGAGTGCCGCGACCGCGGGCGCTGGCGGCACGACAGGCGCCGACGCTGCGGTCTGCGGCAGCGCCCGTTCCCCTTGTCGGCTGCGTTCCATGCGCGCGATTTCATCCGGCAGCAGGCGTTCGATTTCCAGTTCGCTGCTGCCTTTGCCGAGATAGCCCAGCTTCAGCGCGGCGGTGTACGACAGGTCGATGATGCGGCTCGAATGAAACGGGCCGCGATCATTGACCCGCACGATGACCTGCTTGCCATTGGCCAGATTGGTCACCCGCACATAGGACGGCAACGGCATGGTCGGATGCGCGGCCGTCATCTTGTACATGTCGTAGGGCTCGCCCGAGGAGGTCTTCTGGCCGTGGAACTTCTTGCCGTACCAGCTGCCGACGCCGCGTTGCTTGAGTGGTTCGTCGGCGGCCAGTGGCGTGTAGGTTTTGCCGAACACGACATACGGCTTGTTGTTGCGTGCGAAGTTCGGTTCGAGTTTTGGTTCGGCGTCGGGAATCGCCAGCAGGTTGTCGGGCGGTGATTCGCCCGGGCCGTCGTCCTGGTAGTAGCCGCCGCGACCGGAGCCGGCCGCCGGCATCGCCGGTGCGCGCGTGCCACCGCTGGCATTCGGTGTGCTGCTGCGGGCTACAGGCGGTGCGCTCGATGGCGGCGCGGTGGGCACGCTGCCGCAGGCCGCCAGGATCAGGGCGAGTAGTGCGATCAGCAGTGTGCGCATGCGTTCTCCTTAACTTTGCACCAGCTTGCGATGCCGCTGGATGCTCATCAGAATGCCGGTGCCCAGGCCGAGCGTGACCAGCGCGGTGCCGCCGTAGCTCATGAAGGGCAGCGGCACCCCGACCACCGGCAGGATACCACTGACCATTCCCATGTTGACAAACGCGTAGGTGAAGAAGATCAGCGTGATCGCGCCGGCCAGCAGGCGGGTGAAGAACGTCGGCGCGTTGGCGGCGATGACCAGGCCGCGTCCGATCAGCAACAGGTACAGGGTCATCAGCACCAGATTGCCGATCAGGCCGAACTCTTCGGAGTACACCGCGAAGATGAAATCGGTGGTGCGTTCCGGGATGAATTCCAGATGGGCCTGGGTGCCTTTCAGCCAGCCCTTGCCGGTGATGCCGCCCGAGCCGACCGCAATGGTCGACTGGATGATGTGAAAGCCCTTGCCGAGCGGATCGGAGGACGGGTCGATCAGCATCATCACGCGCTGGCGTTGGTAGTCGTGCAGCTGCAGCCACAGCACGGGCAGGCTGGCGCCGACGGCGACCACCAGCCCGACCAGCACTTTCCAGGACAGTCCGGCCAGGAAGATCACATAGAATCCGGCCGCCAGCACCAGCACCGCCGTGCCCAGATCCGGCTGGCGCGCGATCAGGCCGACCGGAATCGCCACCAGCAGGCCGGCCAGCAGGAATTCGGCCCAGCCAATCATGCCTTCGCGCTTCTGGAAAAACCACGCCAGCAGCAGCGGCATGGCAATCTTCATGATCTCGGACGGCTGGATCACCACGCCCAGATTGATCCAGCGGCGCGCGCCTTTCTTGACTACGCCGAACACCGCCACCGCGATCAGCAGCGCAATGCCGAAGCTGTAGATCGGTACCGCAAACCGCATCAGCATCTGCGGCGGAATATTGGCCGCGACCCACATCACGACGAAGGCCACCAGGATGTTGCGCAGCTGGTCCTCGACCCGACCCGGAAAGTCGATGCCGGCCGAATACAGCGTGACAATGCCGACCGACATGATCAGAAAGATGATCAGCGCCAGGGTGCCGTCGAACACCATCAGATGCGGCTTGATGCGCGGCCAGAGGGGACGTTTTTCGATCATGGCCGTTAGTCCTTGTTGCCTTCGGTTTCGGCGCCGGCTTTCGGTCCGCCGATGGATTCGGCTTCGGCCTTGAGCTCGGCGGCGGCGCGGATTTCGGCATTGTCGGGCTTGTCCAGCACGGGCTTGTCCTTGTCGAGCGGGCGCTTGCCGAGCAGGTAATAGTCCAGCGCCTTCTTGACGATCGGTGCAGCGGCTTCGGCGCCGAAACCGCCGTTTTCAACGATGATCGCAATCGCAATGCGCGGATTGTCGGCCGGCGCGAAGGCGGTGTAGAGCGAGTGATCGCGTTGCCGTTCGCTGACGCGCTTGGCATCGTACTTCTCGTTTTTCTTGATCGCGACAACCTGGGCGGTGCCGGTCTTGCCGGCCGAAATGTATTCCGATTTGCCGAACACCCGGTACGAGGTGCCGCCCGGTTCATTGGCCACGCCGACCATCGCCGCCTTGATGAAGTCGATGTTTTCCTGCTTCAGCGCAATCCGGTAACTTTCCTTCGGCACGGTCACGGTGCGTTCGCGCGAGACGCCGTTTTCGATGATCTTCACCAGATGCGGTTTCATGACGATGCCGTTGTTGGCCAGATTGGCAATTGCATGCGCCATCTGCAGTGGCGTGAACGAGTTGTAACCCTGGCCGATGCCCAGTGAGATGGTTTCGCCGGCATACCATTTCTGCTGCTCGCGCTTGCGGTAGGCGGCGCGCTTCCATGCGGTGGACGGCAGCAGCCCGCGCTTTTCGTGTTCCAGATCGATGCCGGTGAGCTGGCCGAAGCCGAACGGCTTCATGAAATCATGCATCGCATCGACGCCCAGATCGTTGGCCAGCATGTAGTAATAGGTGTCGCACGACGCCACGATCGAGCGATGCATGTCGACGGTGCCGTGTCCGCCTTCCTTGTCATCGCGGAATTTATGGTTGCCGAAGAAAAAATAGCCGGGGTCGTAAATGGTGCTGGCGGGGGTGCGCTTGCCCAGCTCCAGCGCAGCCAGTGCCATGAAGGGCTTGTAGGTCGAGCCGGGAGGATAGCTGCCTGACAGCGGCCGGTTGACCATCGGCCGGTCGAGCGAGGTGTTGAGCTGCTCCCAGCTTTGCTGGTCGATGCCCTCGACGAACAGGTTGGGATCGAAGGTCGGCATCGAGACGTAGGCCAGCACATCGCCGGTCGAGGGCTCGATCGCCACCAGCGCACCGCGCCGGCCGGCGAAGGCTTCTTCGATCACTTTCTGCAGCTCGATGTCGATCGACAGGATCAGGTTGTTGCCCGGGCTGGCCGGCGTGCGTGACAGCGTGCGCACCGCGCGACCGCCGGCCGAGACTTCCACTTCTTCGTAGCCGGTGGTGCCATGCAACTGCTTCTCGTAACTTTTCTCGAGGCCTTCCTTGCCGATGTAATCGGTGCCGTTGTAGTTGGCGCCGTCTTCCATTTCATCGATCGCTTCCGCATCCTTCTGGCTGATGCGGCCGATATACCCGGTCACGTGCGAGGCCACCTGGCCCAGCGGATACTGGCGGAACAGCCGGGCCTGGATCTCGACGCCCGGAAAGCGGTAGCGCTGCGCGGTGAAGCGCGCCACTTCTTCGTCGGTCAGACGGGTGCGGATCGGCGAACTCTCGAAATTGCGAGTTTCTTCGAGCAGCTTGCGAAAGCGCTTGCGGTCCTTGGGCTGGATGTCGACCAGTGTGGCCAGTTCGTCGATGGTCGCTTCGAGTTCGCCGCGGATTTTCGAGGGGGTGATTTCGAGGGTGTAGGCCGAGAAATTGCGCGCCAGCACCACGCCATTGCGATCCAGGATCAGGCCGCGATTGGGCACCACCGGCACCACCGAGATGCGGTTGTCTTCGGCCTGGGCCGCATAGTCGGCGTGCTTGACCACCTGCAGCCAGACAAAGCGCGCCGTCAGCAGAGCAAAGCAGATGAAGACGAACACGCCGACCGCCGACACCCGCAGCCGGAAGTAATGCAATTCGCGTTCGGTATTCTTGAATTCAGTCATGCGGTTCCGACGGTGAGTGCTGCAACTGGGCGCGCGTCAAATCGGCCGGGTGTCGTCGCGGTCCACCGCACGGCGCTGCGGTGCCAGCAACAGCCACGTCACCACCGGCCACAATGCCACCGACACGAGCGATTCGAGAAAGAACAGCCAGCCTGGAAATTTGCCGGTGATCCAGAGACGGATGAGCAGTTGCACTACTTGGGTAAACAGCAGGATTGGCAGGATATGCAACGCCTGCGTGCGCACCGGAAACCACAGCACGCGGCGATGAATCATGATCGCCAGATATGACAGCAGCGTGTAGACCAGTGCATTTTCGCCCAGCAGTGCGGCATCGTGCACATCCATCAGCAAACCCATGCAAAAGGCCACGCCAATGCCGACCTTGCGCGGCTGGTGGATGCTCCAGAAAATCAGCACGAGGGCGACAAAATCGGGTACGCCGACCAGGCCGCCCCATGGCAACAGATTGAGCAGAAAGGCGCCAATCAGGCTGAAGATGATGAACACCGGACTGGCCGGCAGCAGGATGTAGTGTGGCTGGTTCATCGTGGCTTTCCTGGCGCAGCCGGAACGGCGGTGTCCTTGCCGGTGTCGCGCAAATGCGTTTTGCCACCACGTTCTTTTTTGTCCTTCGGCTCTTCCGGTGGCGGTCGCGGCGCGGTTTTCGGTTCGGCCAGCAAGATCAGCAACTGCTTGTTGCGATCAATTCCGGCCGACGGCTGGCAGACGATGCGCGCGAACGCGTCATTGGATTTGCTCTCGACCTGCACCACGGTGGCGACTGCAAGACCGGCCGGATAGACCCCGTCAATACCGGAGGTGACCAGTTTGTCGCCCTTCTGGATATCGGCGTTGGCCGCCATGAACTTCAGATCCAGCACGCCGCTCTGGCCGCGTCCATAGGCGACGCTGCGCAAGCCGCTGCGCACCACCTGGACCGGAATGGCCTGGTCCTTGTCGGTCAACAGCGTGGCTTCGGAGGTGAAGGGAAACACTCGCGTGATCTGCCCGACCACGCCGACATCGTCGATCACCGGCTGGCCGGCCACGATGCCATGACGCGAGCCGCGATCGAGCACGATCTTGCGGGTGAAGACATCGCGTGCGTCGTACAGGATCTCACTCATCACCGACGGCACCGGCAACTGCTCGCTGGTGCCGAGCAGCTTGCGCAGCTGGGCGTTTTCCGAGAACAGCTGCTGGGCACGCTGCAGGGTCTGGGCGTTGGCGGCCTGTTCCAGCCGCAGCTTCTTGTTCTCGCGTTCGACCGACGACAGGGATGAAAAGTAACCGGCCACGCCGAGCGCCGCGTCACGCGGCATCAGGGCCGCCATCTGGAGCGGATACAACGTGGTGCCGATGGCCTGGCGGATCAGTGCCAGTGATTTGACGTGCGAGTCGACCACCAGCAAGGCAATCGCGATGAGCGAGAAGAACACCACTTTGGCGCGGGCTGATGCGCCTTGCTTGAATAACGGTGGCGGGCTGTATTCCATCTATTGCGCAATGTCTTGGTCGCTTGCCGGCGTGCGGCGCACGGCGGTGGGGCGGTCTGGAATAAAAAATCTGCAGTGCCATGTCCGGCGGGTTCGTGTACCGGACCGGACATGGATCAGCACGTGGTTCGCCGTGCCCGATTATTCGTACGAGAAGATCGAACCGAGCTTGTCCATCCGCTCCAGCGCCATGCCGGACCCGCGCACCACGCAGGTCAGCGGATCTTCTGCCACGATCACCGGCAGGCCGGTCTCTTCCATCAACAGGCGGTCCAGATCGCGCAACAGGGCGCCGCCGCCGGTCAGCATCATGCCCTTTTCGGCAATATCGGCGCCGAGTTCGGGCGGGGTCTGCTCCAGCGCGTTCTTGACTGCCGAGACGATGTTGTTGAGCGGGTCGGTCAGGGCTTCGAGGATTTCATTGCTCGAAATCGTGAAGGAGCGGGGAATGCCTTCGGACAGGTTGCGGCCCTTGACTTCCATTTCCTTGACTTCGGAGCCGGGGAAGGCCGAGCCGATTTCTTTCTTGATGGCTTCTGCGGTCTGCTCGCCGATCAGCATGCCGTAGTTGCGGCGGATGTAGTTGACGATGGCTTCGTCGAATTTGTCGCCGCCGACCCGGACCGAACCCTTGTAGACCATGCCGCCCAGCGAGATGATGCCGACCTCGGTGGTGCCGCCGCCGATATCGACCACCATCGAGCCGGTGGCTTCCGACACCGGCAGCCCGGCGCCAATGGCTGCGGCCATCGGCTCTTCGATCAGGAACACCTGGGAGGCGCCGGCGCCGAGCGCCGATTCGCGAATCGCGCGACGCTCGACCTGGGTCGAGCCGCACGGTACGCAAATGATGATGCGGGGGGAGGGTTTGAAGAGTTTCGAGTCGTGCACCATGCGGATGAACTGCTTGAGCATCTGCTCGGTGACGGTGAAGTCGGCGATCACGCCGTCTTTCATCGGGCGAATCGCTTCGATGTTGCCGGGCACCTTGCCAAGCATCTGCTTGGCTTCCTTGCCGACTGCCTGAATGGTTTTTTTGCCATTCGGTCCGCCTTGCTGGCGGATCGCGACGACCGAAGGCTCATCCAGTACGATACCCTGACCACGCACATAGATGAGGGTGTTGGCGGTACCCAGATCGATCGCCAGATCATTGGAGAAGTAACTGCGGAGAAATCCAAACATGTATTGTCCTGATGCGCAACAATAGTGCGCTTGTCTAATGGGGGTTGAAAGTGACTTGAGGCTGCCTGCACTGCGGCGCCACCAAAGTAATAACCCGACATTCTACCTTATAATTCAGGCGAAACTGCCCCGTAAAATCTCGCTGGAAACACGGTGCGATGGCAGATTTTGCATGGCTTTCGGCGGCTTTAGCGCTGCTTCGCTTTTTTAAAAACTCTTTTTTTCGGCACGCCGCGCGCGTGACCCCCGCCATGTCGCTTACGCTATCGAATGTCACGATCCTCGCCAACCTGGCGCAGCTCGAACTCAATGATGAACAGGCCGCCCGTTCGCTCGCCAAGCTCAATGAAATCTTTGCCCTGGTCGAGCAAATGCAGAGCGTCGATACCACCGGCATCGTGCCACTGAACCACCCGATTGCGGCAATGCAGCCCGATTTGTGCCTGCGTCTGCGCGACGATATCGTTACCGAAAGCAACCACCGCGAGGATTACCAGAAGCCGGCGCCCGTTAACCAGGACGGTCTGTATCTGGTGCCCAAAGTCCTCGACTGAAAAGAATCTCATGCACACCAAAACACTCAAGCAACTGTCCGCACTATTGCAAACTAAACAAGTGTCGGCGACCGAACTGGCGCGTCACTTTCTGCAGCGCATTGACGCCAGCGACCTCAATGCGTTCCTGCATGTCGACGCCGGCTTGACGCTGGCGCAAGCCGCTGCCGCCGATGCGCGCCTGGCGCGCGGCGACAGCACGGCACTGACCGGCATTCCGATTGCGCACAAGGATATTTTCGTCACGCGCGACTGGCGCGCCACGGCCGGATCGAAAATGCTGGAAAACTACATCAGCCCGTTTGACGCCACCGTGGTCGAGCGCTTCAACAGCGCCGGCATGGTCACGCTGGGTAAACTCAATTGCGATGAATTCGCGATGGGGTCCTCGAACCAGAACTCGCATTTCGGGCCGGTGCGCAATCCATGGGACAAGCTTGCGATTCCAGGTGGCTCGTCGGGTGGCTCGGCGGCAGCGATTGCAGCCCGGCTGAGTCCGGCCGCGACCGCCACCGACACCGGCGGCTCGATCCGCCAGCCGGCCTCGCTGTGCGGCGTGACCGGCATCAAGCCGACCTATGGCCGGGTGTCGCGCTTTGGCATGATCGCCTTCGCTTCGTCACTGGATCAGGCCGGACCGATTGCGCAAACTGCGGAAGACTGCGCACTGCTGCTCAATGCGATGGCCGGCTTCGATCCGCGCGACTCCACCAGCCTCGAGCGCGCCGATGAAGATTTCACGCGCGACCTGCAGCGCGACGTGCGCGGCTTGCGCATCGGTGTGCCGCGCGAATACTTTGGCGAAGGCCTGGCGCCCGATGTTGAGCAGGCCGTGCGTGCGGCCCTGGCTGAATACGAAAAGCTCGGCGCCACCCTGGTCGATATCTCCCTGCCCAAGACGGCCCTCTCGATTCCGGTGTACTACGTGATCGCGCCGGCGGAGGCGTCGTCGAACCTGAGTCGCTTCGACGGCGTGCGCTACGGCCATCGCGCCGAACACTACGGCGACCTGTCCGACATGTACAAGCGTACGCGCGCCGAGGGCTTTGGCGAGGAAGTCAAATTGCGCATTCTGGTCGGGGCCTACGTGCTGTCGCACGGCTATTACGATGCGTATTATCTGCAGGCGCAAAAAATCCGCCGTCTGATTGCCGAGGACTTCAAGCAGGCCTTTACCCAATGTGACGTGATCATGGGGCCGGTATCGCCGACCGTGGCGTGGGATCTTGGCGAAAAGGTCGACGACCCGGTCGCCAACTATCTGGCCGATATCTTTACGCTGTCGACCAGCCTGGCCGGCTTGCCGGGCATGTCGATTCCGTGTGGATTCGGCCAGGGCGAGAAGAACAGCCGCCGTCCGGTGGGCCTGCAACTGATCGGCAATTATTTTGAAGAGGCGAAGCTGCTCAATATCGCCCATCAATACCAACTGGCCACTGGCTGGCATCAGATGCAACCCCTTGCATGAAAGGATTTGCCATGACACGGACTTCGGGCATGGTGCATATGCTGGCGGCGTTGTTGCTGGCCGGTTCCGGCATGGCGGCACAGAGCCAGACACTGGACACCCGCTTCGCCTGCAGCCAGGTGGCCGACGATGGTGGTGAACGCGTCACCTACGCCGATTCCGGCGAGATGCATCTGGATGGCAGCAAGGTCAATGGCTTTCACTGGGAGTCGGCGCTGTATCGTGCCACGCATGGCTACGACTGCAATATCGACGAAGAAGATGAACTCAAGGCCGAGGTCGCGGGCAACAACCCCAATGCCGCCTGGCGGGTCGGACTGGTCGACGGACGCGGCGCGCGCGAGCGGCGCGGCTACAATTTTGAACGTGGCGTGACTTGCACGATTGGGCTGGAGCGTACCGGCGATACGGTCAAGGTGCGTCCGGCCTGCCCGGCGCTGTGCGGCTCGCGCCTGAATTTTTCAGCGATTTCGATTGATGTAAAAAGCGGCATCTGCCGCTACGAATAACAGACAGGATCCATCATGCAGTGGGAAGTCGTCATCGGGTTGGAAACGCATACGCAGTTGACCACCCAGTCAAAAATTTTCAGCGGCTCGGCCATTCGTTTCGGCGCCGAACCGAACACCCAGGCCTCGCCGGTCGATCTGGCGCTGCCCGGTGTCTTGCCGGTCATGAACCGTGGCGCGGTCGAGCGCGCGATCCAGTTTGGCCTGGCGGTGAACGCGACGATTGCGCCGCATTCGGTGTTTGCGCGCAAAAATTATTTTTATCCCGATCTGCCCAAGGGCTATCAGATCAGCCAATACGAAATTCCGGTGGTGCAGGGCGGGAACGTCGTCTTCGTGCTCGAAAAAGATGGCAAGCCGGAACTGCGCAGCGTGCAGTTGACGCGCGCCCATCTGGAAGAAGACGCCGGCAAGTCGCTGCATGAAGATTATCAGGGCATGACCGGCATCGACCTCAATCGGGCCGGCACGCCGCTGCTGGAAATCGTCACCGAACCGGACATGCGCAGCGCCGCCGAGGCGGTGGCCTACGCCAAGGCGCTGCATGCGCTGGTGATGTGGCTGGGCATTTGCGACGGCAACATGCAGGAAGGCTCGTTCCGTTGCGACGCCAACGTCTCGGTGCGTCCGGTCGGCCAGAAAGAATATGGCACCCGCTGTGAAGTCAAGAACCTGAACTCGTTCCGGTTTCTGGAAGAGGCGATCAACTACGAAGTGCGACGCCAGATCGAACTGATCGAAGACGGCGGCCGGGTGGTGCAGGAAACCAGGCTGTACGATCCCGACCGCAAGGAAACCCGTTCCATGCGCAGCAAGGAAGATGCGCAGGATTACCGCTATTTCCCGGACCCGGATCTGCCACCGCTGGTCATCAGCGCGGCGTGGATCGAGCGCGTGCGCGCGACGATGCCGGAATTGCCAGGAGCGATGCGCGAACGCTTCGTGCGTGACTTCGGCCTGACCGACTACGATGCCGCAGTGCTGACCCAGTCGAAATCGATGGCGCTGTACTTTGAAGCGGTGGTCGCGCTGGTCGGCAAGGAGCACGCCAAGCTGGCTGCGAACTGGCTGATGGGCGATGTGGCATCGGCCGTCAATCGCGCCGGCGTCGAACTGGACCATGCGCCCGTCAGCACGGCGCAATTGGCGTTGCTGCTGCAGCGCATCGGCGACAACACGATTTCCAACAAGATCGCCAAGGAAATTTTTGCTGCAATGTGGGAGGCGCAGTCAGCCGATCCGCTGCTGGCCGACCAGCTCATCGAGTCCAAGGGGCTCAAGCAGATTTCCGACAGCGGGGCGCTGGAAGCGATCATTGACGAGGTGCTGGCGGCAAACGCCAAGTCCGTCGAAGAATTCCGCGCTGGCAAGGAAAAGGCCTTCAATGCGTTGATCGGCCAGGCCATGAAGGCATCGAAAGGCAAGGCCAACCCGGCCCAGCTGACCGAGCTGCTGAAGCAGAAGCTGGCCGGTTAGCGCGCTGCGCTGGTGCCGGTCAGGTCGCGATAGCGCTTGAGGGTTTCATCGAACCACAGTCCGACCTTCATTTGCTCCGCCTGGCGCTGCTGGATAAGGTTGTTTTCAATGTTGACCGCATTTTGCGCTTCCTCGATCCGGCGCGCGTAGGCGGCGGGCAGGCCAGCCTTGCTGCGGTGCTTCTCGGCGTCGGCGGTGGATTCGCGCAACTGCTTCTCGGCCACGCCCAGCGTGATCGTCTCAAGACGGATTTTTTCTTGCACATCCATGACCGCGCGCTTGTGCGCAGCGTGGATTTCGGCTTCGCTGCGAAAGCGTTCCAGAATCGCCTGGTCGCGCCGTCGCGCTTCGGTCGCAGCGATTTCTTCGGCATGTTGACGTTCGGCGTCGAGTTCGATCTGGCGCTTCTGTTCGGCCGTCAGCGGCGCCGGGATTTCACGCCGCGTATAGCCGTTGTTGCCGAGTTCGCGCATCGGACGCGCGGCACATTCGGGGATCACGCGGTCTGACGTAATGGTGCGGCCGGACGCGTCCTTGCAGACATAAATCTGCGCCTGCGCCAGACAGGGCAGGCACAGGCATGACACAAGTATCGCCGCACGGACCATTGCGCCTCCGTTAGCGGATGCCGTAACGCTGCCGGTAGGCCGCGATCGGTTGTTGGAATGGCGCCAGGCTGTCGCTGACATCGGCGCGCGCCAGGTAGCTCAGCAGGTCATCGAGGTTGCTGATCGAAATCACCGGAATGCCATACGCCTGGCTGACTTCCTGCACTGCCGAACCAGCCGAGAGCGCGTCGTCCTTGCCTGAGCGCTCCATCCGGTCGAGCGCGATCAGGACCGCGCACGGGGTGGCGCCGGCGGCGCGAATCAGCTCGACCGATTCCCGCACCGAGGTTCCTGCCGAAATCACATCGTCGATGATCACGACCTTGCCCTTGAGCGCGGCGCCGACGATGCTGCCGCCTTCGCCGTGGTCCTTGGCTTCCTTGCGGTTGAAAGCGAACGGTACGTTGCGTCCCTTGCCCGCCAGTGCCACGGCGGTGGCCGATGCCAGCGTGATGCCCTTGTAGGCCGGCCCGAACAGCATGTCGAATTCGATGCCCGCATCCAGCAGCGATTGCGCATAGAAATGCGCCAGCGTGCCGAGCGTGGCGCCATCGTTGAAGGCGCCGGCATTGAAGAAATAAGGCGAAGTGCGCCCCGCCTTGGTGACGAACTCGCCGAAGCGCAATACGCCACTGGCAACGGCAAATTCGATGAATTGGTGACGTAAATTGTCCAAGCGGTCTCTCGTGACGTGGGTGACTGACAAATTTCGGTCAATCAAGTGATAACACTGGGCATTTTAAAGCGATATCCAAAAGTTCCAAACAAGTAATGCAAAGCGCATGCCCGTCCCGTTCGAATCGGTTCGGGTATCCTTGGGCCACCATTTTCCCGGAGTCCAGCGATGCCAAAGATTATTGCCGCCAATTTGAACGGAATCCGTTCCGCCACCAAAAAAGGATTCTTCCTGTGGATGGCGAAACAGGATGCCGATTTTGTCTGCGTCCAGGAACTCAAGGCGCAAGAGCCCGACATGTCTGCGGAGATGCTGGCCCCGGACGGGTATCACGGCTACTTTCACTACGCCGAGAAAAAGGGCTATTCCGGCACCGGTATCTACAGCAAGCGCAAACCGGATGCGGTCGTGACCGGCTTCGGCAATCCTGAGTTTGATGCCGAAGGCCGCTATGTGCAATGCGACTATGACAACCTCAGCGTGATCTCGGTGTATTGCCCGTCGGGCTCGTCGAGCGACGAGCGGCAACTGGCGAAATTCCGCTTCATGGAGGTGTTCCTGCCGCATCTGGCGGTGCTCAAGTCGCGCGGTCGTGAAGTGGTCATTTGCGGCGACTGGAACATCGCGCACAAGGAAATCGATTTGAAGAACTGGAAGGGCAACCTGAAGAATTCCGGCTTCCTGCCCGAAGAGCGCGCCTGGCTGTCACGGATTTTCGATGAACTCGGGCTGGTTGATGTGTTCCGCCAGGTCGATAGCCGGCCTGAGCAATACACCTGGTGGAGCAATCGCGGCCAGGCCTGGGCCAACAATGTCGGGTGGCGTATCGATTATCAGATTGCTACGCCAGGCCTCGCCGCCAAGGCCAGGGCGGTCGAGATCTACAAGGCCGAGCGGTTTTCGGACCATGCGCCGCTGACGATCGAATACGACGCATAAGCGCAAACGGCGCTGGAACCGGCCTCAGCTGTCGCGGCTGTTGCGCTCGCGCAGCCCGAGCGGTGTCGCGCCGAACCAGCGCCGCACCGTCCTGCTGAAATTGGACGTGTCGGCATAGCCGAGCTGGGCGGCGATGTCTTCGACGCTGCAGCGCGTGTGTTGCAGCAGCCATAGCGTGCGCGCCTGGCGCGCCGCATCCAGCAATTGCTGGAACGTGACACCGTCGGCACGCAGGCGGCGCATCAGCGTGCGCGGGGTCAGGCTGACCGCAGCGGCCACCTCCACCAGTTGCGGATAGCGTCCTGCCGGCGCCGCCGTCAGCATTGCTGCGACGCGCTGTGCGATGCTGCCATCAGGCCGCTCGGCGAGTGTGTCATCACACTCGCTGCAGGCCTTCGCGTGTGCGTGGCGGTCCGCTCCCAGGCAGGGCAGACCACAGGCCTCCCGGTCGATATGAAACGCCAGCGCCGGCTGACCGAAGCCGATCTGCACCGGCACATAGCGGTCGTATTGCGCGACCCAAGGCGGTAGTGCCATCGGCATCTCGACGCGCAAGCCGGCCGGCAACTGGCCGGTCGCCGCGGCGATCAGGTGCAGCACCGCACCGGCCATCAGGTCGAGCACGAAGCCACGCGCATCGCCCCAGTCCGCTTGCTCGGTGGCCTGCAGCACCGCGCCTTGCGGCGTGACGCGCCATTCCCATGCAAACGACTCGTTGCGCAAGCTGCCGTAGCGCGCCAGCACTTCCAGCAAACTGCCGATGTCGCGCGCCGTGACCGCGGCGATGCCCAGCGCTCCGTGTGCCGTCACCGGCAGGCTGGCGGCCAGATCCAGACCCAGCCAGGGCTTGCCGGTGGCGCTGATCGCTGACGTCACGAGCCGGGTCACTGTCTCCTGTGGCAAACGACTGTCATCCGTGAGCAGGGTAGCCCAATCGAGTTGCGCGGCAGCCAGCACATGGTCGCCATCGATTGCGCCTTGTTGTAGCAGCATGCGCAATTGTCGCGCATAGATCGGCGGCGTCAGTGTGCTCGACCGGTTCAAGGCAGTGTCTGCAGTCATCGTGTCAGTGAAAAAAACCCGCGGTTGTTCGGCCAGCCTTCGAACGCCGCCGGCACGTGTCGCATTAAGACGATTGCGTGGCATCGGCGTCGGTGGCGCACGCATCGGAAACGTCGCACACTGAACTGGATCGGTAGCCCAGATTACCGCGAATTCCAACAATAATGGAGACCAACCGCATGTCAACTTCCGCCCCCGTGGTGCCGTATGTCGACCACAAACGCTTTGCCTGGATACTCTCGCTGCTCATCCCGATGTCGATCGCCACCGGTCCGCTGCTGTGGCAATGGCATCCGGTGACGCTGATGCTCTGGCTGCCGGTCATCTTTACGTATTGCATCGCCCCGCTAATCGACCTGGCGATGGGGACCGACACCAGCAACCCGCCGGAATCGGCAGTGCCGGCGCTCGATGCCGACCCCTATTACCGACGCATCACGTTCGCGCTGGTGCCGCTGCTGTGGGGCGCCTTCATTTACGCGGCCTGGTTCAGCCAGAGCGTGGTGCTGTCGTGGCAGGCGCAACTGGGGCTGATCCTGGCGACCGGCGGCGTCGGCGGTTTCTGCATCAACCTCGGTCACGAGATCGGCCACAAGCGTGCGCCGCTGGAACAGTGGCTGGCGCGGCTGATTCTGGCGCCGACGTTTTACGGCCATTTCACGGTCGAGCACAATCGTGGCCACCACCGTGATGTCGCCACGCCCAATGATCCGGCCTCGTCGCGCATGGGTGAGTCGATCTGGCGCTTCGTGCTGCGCGAAATGCCGGGTGCATTCCGCCGTGCGTGGCAACTCGAACAGGCGCGCCTGCAGGCCGACGGCCTGCCGCTCTGGTCGCTGCACAATGCCATCCTGCAGCCGGCGCTGATCACGTTTGCACTATGGGGCGCGCTGTGCCTGTGGCTCGGGCCGCAGGTGCTGCTGTTCCTGTTGCCGGCCGCGCTGTGGTCGAACTTCCAGCTGACCTCGGCCAACTACATCGAGCACTACGGCTTGCTGCGCCAGGTCAGGTCGAACGGCCGGGTCGAGACCTGCAAGCCGCAGCATTCGTGGAACAGCAACCATGTCTTTTCGAACTGGGCCACGTTCCATCTGCAACGCCATTCCGATCACCATGCCCATCCGCTGCGGCGCTTCCAGTCGCTGCGTCATTTCGATGCCGCGCCACAGCTGCCGAACGGCTATTTCGGCATGTTCACGGTCGCGTATTTCCCGCCACTCTGGTTTGCCGTGATGGACCGGCGACTGGTCGACGCGGTCGGACGCGATCCAGCCCGGATCAACTTTGCTCCGGGCCAGCGCGAACGGCTGATGGCGCGCCATGGACTGGTTGACCAGGCCAGCACAGCGTCGGTGGCGAAGGAGCAGCCATGAATGCCGACTTCGATTTCGTCATCGTCGGCGGCGGTACCGCAGGCTGCGTGCTGGCGGCCCGGCTGAGCGCCGACGGGCGCTATCGCGTCTGCCTGCTCGAGGCTGGCGGCGACGGTCGCGACCTGCTGATCCGCCTGCCTGCCGGCGTGGTCGCGATGATGCCGGGCAAGCCGGTGAAGATCAATAACTGGGCCTAC
This sequence comes from Actimicrobium sp. GrIS 1.19, assembly GCF_035984655.1. Classification (NCBI taxonomy): domain Bacteria; kingdom Pseudomonadati; phylum Pseudomonadota; class Betaproteobacteria; order Burkholderiales; family Oxalobacteraceae; genus Actimicrobium; species Actimicrobium sp. GrIS 1.19. The sequence goes on from NZ_JAXCHT010000004.1 coordinate 61,786, forward strand.
GACACGGTGCCGCAACCCGGCCTGGCGGGTCGCACCGGCTACCAGCCACGCGGCAAGGCGCTCGGTGGTTCGTCGGCGATCAATGCGATGCTGTACGTACGCGGCAATCCGGCCGACTACGACGAGTGGGCCAGCCTCGGCTGTGACGGCTGGTCCTACGCCGAGGTACTGCCCTACTTCAAGAAGTCGGAAAACAACCAGCGCGGCGCGAGTGCATTGCGCGGTGACAGCGGTCCGTTGCACGTGGCGGAACAGCAAAGTCCGCGTCCCGTGTCACAGGCCTTCGTGGACGCCTGCGCCGAAAACGGCATCGCGCCCAACCCCGACTACAACGGCCCGTTCCAGGAGGGCGCGTTCCTGTATCAGGTGACGCAATTCCATCAGGGCGAGCGCAATGGCCAGCGCTGCTCGGCGGCGGCGGCCTACCTGCATCCGGTCATGGAGCGCCGCAACCTGACCGTCCTGACCCGGGCACAGGCGCGCCGCATCCTGTTCGACGGCACGCGGGCCATCGGTATCGAATACCAGCAGGACGGCAAAATCCATCAGGTGCGGGCAAGTCGTGAAGTCGTGCTCAGCGGCGGCGCCTTCAATTCGCCGCAATTGCTGATGCTGTCCGGCGTTGGCGCGCGCGCCGAGCTGGATCGTCACGGCATCGCGCCGGTGCATCTGCTGGAGGGCGTCGGGAAGAACCTGCAGGATCATCTGGATTGCGTGATGTCGTTCCGCTCGAAGGACACGGACATGTTCGGCATTGGCGTGGGCGCGCTGATGACCCAGATCGGCGCCTACCGCCAATGGCGGCGCGATGGCACCGGCATGATGGCCACGCCATTCGCCGAGGGCGGAGCGTTTTTCAAATCGTCGCCCGAGCTGTCGCGGCCGGACCTGCAATTGCATTTTTGTATTTCGATTGTCGATGACCATGCCCGCAAGCTGCATCTGGGCTACGGTTTTTCGTGCCATGTCTGCGTGGTGCGGCCGGCCTCGCGTGGCACGGTCTTCCTCAACAGTACCGATCCGCTGGCGGCACCGGGCATCGATCCGCAATTCCTGTCGGACCAGCGCGACCTGCAGCTGCTGCTGGCCGGCACCCGGACGATGCGCAAGATTCTCAATGCACCGGCGCTGGCGCGCTACCGCGCCAAGGAACTGTACACGGAGAACGTCCACACCGAGGCCGAGCTGGAACAGTACGTGCGCACGCATTCCGACACGATTTACCATCCGGTTGGCACCTGCAAGATGGGGGTGGATGCGCTGGCCGTGGTCGATCCGCAATTACGGGTTCATGGCCTGCGGCAGTTGCGCGTGGTCGATGCCTCGGTCATGCCACGCCTGATAGGCGGCAATACCAACGCACCGACATTCATGATTGCCGAGAAGGCGGCTGACATGATCCTCGCTGCTGCGCTCACTGCTCCTGCGACCACGGTGCGATCTTCGGCAACATCAGCATCCCCGGTATCGTGAGGGCGAAGCAGACAAAGAAGAATAGAAACCAGCCGGTCTCGGCCACGATGTAGCCGGCCGAGGCGTTGATGAAGGTGCGCGGCACCGCGGCCAGGCTGGAGAACAGCGCGTACTGGGTGGCCGTATAGCGGGGATCGGTGGCGCGCGACAGGTACGCCACGAACGCCGCCGCGCCGAGTCCGAGGCTGCCGAAGGCTTCGAACGCAATCACCGCGCCCAGCACCAGCGGATCGGGACCGACATGCGCCAGCCAGGCAAACCCCAGCACGGCCACGGCCTGGATTGCCCCGAACACCCACAGGCCGCGATTGATGCCGATCTTCAGCATCCAGATGCCGCCGACGATCCCGCCCGCCAGACTGGCCCACAGCCCGGTGGTCTTGGCGATGACGCCAATCTGCGTCATCGAGAAGCCGACGTCGAGATAGAACTTGGTCGACAACGCCGTGGCCATGCTGTCACCCAGCTTGTACAGAAAAATGAAGGCCAGAATCCACAGCGCATTGCGCCAGCCATCGCGCGCGATGAACTCGCGAAACGGCAGCACCACGGCTTGCGCGATATTTTTCGGCGGGGCGCCGTACAGCTCGGGTTCCTTGACCAGCAGCGTGCAGATCAGCCCCGGCAACATGAACGATGCGGTAATCCAGAACACCGGTTGCCACGGCATCCGGTCGGCCAGGATCAGGGCCAGCGCGCCGGGCACCATGCCGGCCACTTTGTAGGCGTTGACGTAGACGGCTGCGCCCAGGCCCTGTTGATTGTCGGGCAGGATTTCGCGCCGATAGGCATCGACCACGATGTCCTGGCTGGCCGACAGGAATGCCACCACGCTGGCCATGACGGCGATCCAGGAAATCTGCGTCAGGGGATCGAGCATGCCCATGGCGCCGATCGCCACGAACAGTGCTGTCTGGGTGATTGCCATCCAGCCGCGCCGACGTCCCAGTGTGCCGAAGTGAAACCGGTCCATCAACGGCGACCAGAGAAACTTCCAGGTATAGGGGAACATCACCAGCGCGAACAAGCCGAGCGCCTTCACGTTCAAGCCCGACTTCGCCAGCCACGCCTGCAGCAGATACAGCAGGATGAACAGTGGCAGTCCGGAGCTGAATCCGAACACCAGCACCGCCAGCATGCGGCGGTTGACGCAGTCGCGCCAGTGCACGGCCGGCGCGGTCATGGATTGCGCCTGGCGTCGGCGCGGGAATTTTTCTTCAGCCGGAATACCGCCAGGCTGCCGCGCCAGTTCGGCAGCACGCTGACCGGTTGACCGTCATGCAGGGCCACGCACTCGAGCACGTCCAGTCCGACCTGATTGGCCAGCTGTTCGAAATCCTTGATCGTTGCGCAACGCAGGTTGGGGGTGTCATACCATTCGTACGGCAGGGTTTTCGAGACCGGCATGCGGCCTTTCATCAGCGCCAGCCGGTGTGGCCAGTAGGCGAAATTCGGAAACGACACGATCGCCTCGCGCCCGACCCGGGCGATATCGCGCAACACCGGTTCGACGTGCGTCATCATTTGCAGCGCCGACAAACACAGCACGGTATCGAAGGCGTTGTCGGAGAACATGGCCAGACCGGTTTCCATGTCCTGCTGGATCACCGACACGCCGCGCTCAATGCAGGCCGGGATCTTGGCGTCGTCGATTTCAATGCCGTAGCCGTGGCATTGCTTGTCGGTTTGCAGGTAGTCGAGCATCACGCCATCGCCGCAACCCAGATCGAGCACCTGCGTGTCCGGCCGCACCCAATGCGCGATAAACGCGAGGTCGGCGCGCAGTTGTTTCAGTTCGTTGAAATTCATGCGTGCTCTGCCTCAAGTGCTGCCTGGATTTTCTGATAATACGCACGCACGGCATTCATGTAGCGCGGATCGTCCTGCAGGAACGCATCGTGTCCATGCGGGGCGTCGATCTCGGCGTAGCTGACGCGGCGTCGGTTATTCACCAGCGCCTGCACCATCTCGCGGCTACGCTCGGGCGCGAAGCGCCAGTCGGTCTTGAACGACACCAGCAGGAACTCGGCTTGAACGCCGGCGAAGGCGCGCGTGAGATCGCCGTCAAACGCGCGCGCCGGATCAAAATAATCGAGCGCCTTGGTAATCAGCAGATAGGTGTTGGCATCAAAGTAGCGCGCGAACTTGTCGCCCTGATAGCGCAGATACGATTCAATCTCGAAGTCGACGCCGAAGTCGAACTGGTAGTCGGCCGAACGCAGGTCGCGACCGAATTTCTCGGCCATGTCGTCGTCCGACAGATAGGTGATGTGGCCGACCATGCGCGCCACCCGCAAGCCATTTTTCGGCACCACGCCATGCGCGTAGAAGTCGCCGCCGTGATAATCCGGGTCGGTCAGGATGGCCTGCCGGGCGACATCGTTGAAGGCGATGTTTTGCGCCGACAGCCTGGGCGTCGACGCCACCACGACACAATGCCGCAAGCGCGCCGGAAACAGTAGCGCCCACGCCAGCGCCTGCATGCCGCCGAGCGATCCGCCCATGACAGCGGCAAACCGGGCGATGCCAAGGGCGTCGGCCAGGCGCGCTTGCGCCTGCACCCAGTCCTCCACGGTAATCACGGGAAAGCGCGCGCCATAGGGTTTGCCGGTGGCGGGATCGGGATGCATTGGCCCGGTCGAGCCAAAACAGGAACCGGGATTATTGACGCCGATAACGAAGAAGTGATCGGTATCGAGCGGCTTGCCGGGGCCGACCATGTTGTCCCACCAGCCCGGGTCGCCCGGATTGCCGTCTGCGTCCGCGTACATGCCGGCCACATGATGGGAGGCGTTGAGCGCGTGGCACACCAGCACCGCGTTCGAGCGCGTCGCATTGAGCGTGCCGTAGGTTTCATACACCAGCGAATAATCGGCCAGCAGCGCCCCGCTTTGCAGCGGCAACGGAGTCGAAAAGTGCATGGTCTGGGGTGTAACGATGCCGAGTGATGTCATGTTGATTCGGGTGCAGCCAGCAATGGGCGTGGTCGCAGTTTTCCTTGGTTCACGGTGCGTGGGCGGAGCGGGGCGGCGTGCAATAAAAAAGCCCGACTGCGGGTCGGGCTAAGAACGCCTAACAAAACGCGCCTTGCTGCGTTGCCGCGCCTTGTCGTACAGGTGTACTGTCTGCGGCGCGGCGCCTTGCCAGACACGTCTTGTTAGACGTTCGAAATCGGGGCTTGCGAACAAGCTCGCTTTAGCCGTATTTATTACGCGCCCGCAAGCTGATCTCAAATCGGCGCCGCGCACAAAGAATAACCATCTGGCCGGTTGGCGTCAAACGCAGGTTGCATTCCTTGCCGGTCTGGATGCCGGTGCTGTCAGCCGAACAGTTTCGCCTTGAGCATCCCGAGCCCCTGTTGCATCAGGTCGCCTTCCGGCACCTGACCATGCGGCGTAAGCTGGTCAATAATTTGCGGCAGCAGCTGGGCCAGTCCGGTGGTGGCGTGTTCCGGTGCAATGCCGGCGTCGTTGGCCGCCCTGGCAATGGCTTCTTCACCCAGCGCTGCCTTGATTTGATCGCCGGAAATCGGCTGGTTTTCACCGTGCCCGATCCAGGATGCCACCTGGTCCCCGAGGCCGCTGTCCCTGAGTTTTTGCAGCAGTGCGGGTACCCCGCCGGCGCTGTTGATCAGCCCCATCGCGCTGCCAAACAAGTCACTCTGTGACACCGGGTCCTGCTTTTGCGCACCCAGCGTTCCCATTACCTGTCCTGCCAATTGATCGAGAAGTCCCATGGTCATCTCCTGGTGAAGGGCGCCGGGCTGAATCCGTTCGGTTCCTGGCGCAAACAAAGAGGATGGACGATGCAGGGTCACTGTAGCGCCCAGCCAGCTGGAATGCTCCCGCAGTTGCCAGGCGCCAGGCGCGGCGTCGGCGTGAATCGGGGTAAGCATCCCGAAAAAGGATAGCACTCCGTGGCGATGACGAGCGCCAATTTTCGCCCCGGTTGATCCGGCGCGCAGCCATCGGTGGATTACAGCGTCGCCAGCCGCTCGACGCCATCGGCAATCGCCTTCGGCTCGATCGCGCGCAGTATCTTCCTGGTTTGCGGCGTCAGCAGGCGCAGATCGCTGTTGAGGATTTCCTGCTTGACCGCCAGCAGCTGCGACGGATGCATCGAGAACTCGCGCAACCCCATGCCCAGCAGCAGCCGCGTCAGGCGCGTGTCGCCGGCCATTTCGCCGCACACTGCCACCGGCACGCCGTAGCGCGCGCCGATCGCAATCGTGCTGGACAACAAGTACAGGATCGCCGGATGCAGCGGGTTGTACAGATGGGCAACCTCGTGGTCAACGCGGTCGATCGCCAGCGTGTACTGGATCAGATCGTTGGTGCCGATCGACAGAAAGTCCATGCGCTTGATGAACAGTGGCAGCGTCAATGCCGCCGCCGGGATTTCGATCATCGCGCCGATCTGGATCGCATCGTCGAACTTCTTGTTAGCGTCGCGCAGCTGTTTCTTGGCCTGGGCGATCATCTGCAAGGTCTGGTCGATTTCAAACGCGTGCGACAGCATCGGCACCAGCAAGCGGATCGGACCGAATGCCGAGGCGCGCAGGATCGCGCGCAGCTGCATCAGGAACATTTGCGGTTCGGCCAGGCAGTAGCGAATTGCGCGCAATCCCAGCGCGGGATTGAGCGCCGTCTGTTCGGCGATGTCGAGCGGTTTGTCGGCGCCGATGTCAAGCGTGCGAATGGTCACCGGCCGGCCTTTCATGGCAACCACGGCCTTGCGATAGGATTCGAACTGCTCATCCTCGGTCGGCAGTTTGTTGTGATAGCCGGTGCGGCCCATGAACAGGAATTCGGAGCGGAACAAGCCGACACCGCTGGCGCCCGCGTCGAGTGCGGCGGCGCAGTCCTCGGGCAGCTCGATATTGGCCATCAGGTGGATCGGGGTGCCGTCGATGGTGACGGCGGGGGTCTTCTTCAGCTTGCCAAGTTTCTTGCGCTCGCGTGTGAGTGCGATCTGGCGTTCGCGATACTGTTCCAGCACCTGCGGGCTCGGGTCGACAATCACGACGCCGGCGTCGCCGTCGATGATCACCCAGTCATCCTGCGCAATCAGTGCCGATGCGTTCGACATGCCGACCGCGGCTGGAATATCCAGGCTGCGCGCGACGATGGCGGTGTGCGAATTCTGACCACCCACGTCAGTGACGAATCCGGCGAATGCACGGTCGCGAAACTGCAGCATGTCGGCCGGCGAAATGTCATGCGCCACCACGATCATGCGCGGCGTCTTCTCTTCGTCGTTCTTGAGTGCGGGCAGGGTGGTGGCGGTGCCGGTCAATACCTTGAGCACCCGCTCGCCGACCTGCTGGATGTCGGCCTTGCGCTCGCGCAGATAGGCGTCTTCGACTTCATCGAACTGCGCCGACAATTCGTCGATCTGGGTCACCAGCGCCCACTCGGCGTTGTAGTAACGGGTGCGGATGATGTTGAGCGGAACTTCGGAAATCATCGGGTCCGACAGGATCAGCACATGCACGTCGATGAAGGCGCCCAGTTCGGCCGGCGAATCCTTGGGCAGCTCGCTCCAGATGGTTTGCAGTTCCTTGTGCACGGTCTGGATGGCGCTGCGCAGACGCTCGACTTCGGCTTCCATCTGGTCTTCGGCGATCAGGTAGTGCTTGACGTCGAGGGCCGCCGGCGCGAGCAGATGCGCGCGTCCGATCGCGATACCGCGCGAGACGGAAATGCCATGGAGCGTAAAAGAGGCCATCGGTTGTCGTCTTCAGTAAAAGGGTTATTCGCCTTCGCCGAACTTGTCGTCGATCAGTGCCTGTAACGCGGTAAAGCATGCCTGCTCATCCGGGCCGTCGGCTTCCAGCAGGACTTTCGCGCCCTTGCCGGCGGCCAGCATCATCACGCCCATGATCGATTTGGCGTTGACGCGGCGCTTGTTGCGGGTCATCCAGACTTCACTTTGAAACTTCGCTGCCAGCTGGGTCAGCTTGGCCGACGCCCGCGCATGCAGCCCCAGCTTGTTGATGATTTCGAGTTCTTGCTGGATCATGAGTCAGTCTTAAAAAAATTAATTTGGCGACAGCCGGACCCGGTTGTCAACGCGTACCACGCCACTTTGGCCCCCCGCCAACGCCATCTCGACAACCACGTCGAGCGTGTCGTTGCGATACGTCAGCGCGCGCAGCAACATCGGCAGGCTGATGCCGGCGATGACTTCGACGCGCCCCGGATCGTGCAGGGGCAAGGTGCAATTCGACGGCGTACCGCCCATCACATCGGTCATGACCAGCACGCCATCGCCGGCATCAAGACGTTCGATGACGACCTTGGCGACGCGCTTGACTTCAGCGGTGTCCTGGTCGGCGCAGACGTCGACGGCTTCAAGCCGCTCGGGTCGCCCGCGAAACACGTGCGACGCAGCTTCAATGAACGCCTGACCAAGCGGCGCATGAGTCAAGAGAAGAATGCCAACCATAGGGTGCTTTTAAAGCCTGAAAGGGAGCCGTCGGGATTTGTCCTCAAACCGGTTCAGACGGCTCTTTCAAGCGCGTCCACGAACATCGCGGCGACATTGCATCCGGTCTGTTGCCGGATTTCCTGAAAACAGGTCGGACTGGTGACATTAATTTCTGTCATGTAACCACCGATCACGTCCAATCCTACCAGCATCAGTCCGCGCGCAGCCAGTATTGGCGCAATGCCATGTGCAATTTCCAGATCGCGCTCGGTCAGCGGCTGCGCCACGCCGACACCGCCGGCGGCAAGATTGCCGCGCACCTCGGTGCCTTGCGGGATGCGCGCCAGGCTAAATGGCACCACGGCGCCGTCGATCAGCAGGATGCGCTTGTCGCCCTTGACGATCTCCGGGATGTAGCGCTGGGCCATGATGGTCTGGCGTCCGTTCGCTGTCAGCGTCTCGATGACGACGCCGAGGTTCATCGCATCATCCCTGATGCGGAACACGCCGGTGCCGCCCATGCCATCCAGCGGCTTGAGGATGATGTCGCGGTGTTCCTCGTGAAAGGCGCGCAGGCGGGCATCGTCGCTGGTGACCAGGGTCGGCGCGGTGTACTGCGGGAACAGCGCGATCGCCAGCTTTTCGTTGTGGTCGCGGATCGCGGCCGGCTTGTTGACGATGCGCGCGCCGTCGCGCTCGGCCAGCTCCAGCAGATACGTGGTGTAGACGTATTCCATGTCGAACGGCGGGTCCTTGCGCATCACCACGATGTCGAATTCGTTCAAGGCCCTGGCCTGTCGCGGCGCGGCGCGGTACCAATCCTGCGCCTCGCCGGTCAGGGTCAGTTGCGCCACGTTGGCCGTCACCGCGCCGCCGGAAAATGCCATGTCGCGCGGCTCGAAGGCATGGATCTCGTGGCCGCGTCCGGCCGCTTCGGCCATCATCGCAAAGGTCGAATCCTTGTAGGTCTTGAAGCCGTCCAGCGGATCGGCGATGAAGGCAATTTTCATTAGTAGATTTCCGGATTGGGATCGGTTTTTTCCAGCTCGATCGAGGCCGCCAGCAACGCCAGCCGGGCGACCACGCCGTACAGGTAAAAACGGTTCGGTGCGGTGGTGCCGGGCTTGGCGTGCAGGTCCGGCAGCGAGTGTTGGTGGGCAAAGGCCAGCGGCACGAAATGCGCGCCCGGCGCGTTCAGGTTTTCATTGACGTCGCGATCGGCGTGCACGCGATAGAAGCCGCCGATGACGTAGCGGTCGATCATGTACACCACCGGTTCGGCCACCGAATCGTTGATGCGCTCGAAGGTATGCACGCCTTCCTGCAGGATTACGTCGGTGACTTCGACGCCGTCCTTGACGACCGACATCTTGTTGCGTTCCTTGCGTGACAGGCCGCGTACTTCGCTGCCGTCCTTGACCGTCATGATTCCCATGCCATAGGTGCCGGCATCGGCCTTGATGATCACGAACGGGGTTTCCTTGATGCCGTACTCGCGGTATTTCTTGCGGATGCGGGTCAGCAGCGCGTCGACCTGGAGCACCAGCGCATCTTCGCCGGTGCCGTCCTTGAAGTTCACCGAACCGCCCTTGGCAAAATACGGATTGAGCATCCACGGATCGATGTCGATCATCTTGGCGAATTTCTTGACCACTTCATCGTAAGCGGCAAAGTGATTGGTCTTGCGCCGAATCGCCCAGCCGGCATGCAGCGGCGGCAGCAGGGTTTGCTCGTTGACGTTTTCGAGCGAGGACGGGATGCCTGCCGACAGGTCATTGTTGAGCAGCACCGTACAGGGGTCGAAGTTTTTCAGTCCGAGGCGACGGCCATTGGCCGAGCGCTCAAGCGGCTCCAGAACCAGGGTGGTGCCATCCGGCAGTGCGATTGGCGTGGGTTCCTTGATGTCTTCCGACAGCGAGCCCAGCCGCACATTCAAGCCTGTCTGGCGGAATATCTGCACCAGCCGCGATATATGCTGCAAATAAAACGTATTGCGGGTGTGGCCTTCGGGAATCAGCAGCAGATTCTTGGCATCCGGGCAATATTTGTCGATCGCCGCCATGGCAGCCTGCACGGCCAGCGGTAACATCTCCGGCGCGAGATTGTTAAAGCCGCCCGGAAACAGGTTGGTGTCCACCGGCGCCAGCTTGAAGCCGGCGTTACGCAGATCGACGGAACAATAGAACGGCGGTGTGTGTTCTTGCCATTCAAGCCGAAACCACCGTTCAATGGCGGGAGTCGCGTCGAGGATTTTTTTTTCGAGGTCGAGAAGTGGGCCGTTCAGGGCCGTGACGAGATGCGGAACCATGTAAACCTTTGACAGGACGGTGCGAAATCATGCTCGCACGATGAGGCAGATTCTAACGGTTATCCCCGCAACCGTTTTGCGGCCGGGCTGCGTAATCAGCCGAATTTTTACATTAGGGCAATACGTCATTTTTAAAGATCAGCGCGAAAAAAAAGCGCTTCTGGAAGGAAGCGCCTTGTAGAACCGGCCGCCGGCACAGCACCGGTCAGCCAGAGTTTGACATGGATCAGGAGTGGTAAGCCGATTCGCCGTGGCTGGAAATGTCCAACCCTTCGCGTTCTTCTTCCTCTGCCACACGCATGCCGATGATCAGGTCGACCACCTTGTAAGCAATCAGGGAGACGACGGCCGACCAGACAATCGTGGTCAGTACGGCCTGGCCCTGAATGATGACTTGATCGAGGATCGAGTAATCTGCCGCCATCTTGTTGGCGACATAGTCGTAGATTCCCTGACCGCCCAGCGAAGGAGCTGCAAACACGCCGGTCAGCAAGGCGCCGAGCACCCCGCCGACGCCATGCACGCCGAACACGTCCAGCGAATCATCCGCGCCCAGCAGGCGTTTTAGACCATTGACACCCCACAGGCAGATGAGACCGGCCAACAGGCCGATTGCCAGCGCGCCCATCGGACCGACAAAACCGCAGGCTGGCGTGATGGCGACCAGGCCGGCAACTGCACCGGAAGCGCCACCCAACATGGAAGGCTTGCCCTTGGTGATCCACTCGCCGAACACCCATGAAATGGTTGCCATTGCCGTTGCCAGCAGGGTATTGACGAACGCCAGTGCTGCGACATCACCTGCTTCGAGTGCCGAGCCGGCATTGAAACCAAACCAGCCTACCCACAGCAGCGAAGCGCCAATCATGGTCATCGTCAGCGAATGCGGCGCCATCGATTCCTTGCCATAGCCAACCCGTTTGCCGATGACGTAGGCGCCGACCAGGCCAGCCACGGCGGCATTGATATGCACCACGGTACCGCCAGCGAAGTCGAGTGCGCCTTTTTGCCACAACCATCCGCCTTTTGCTGTTTCGGAGGCCAGTGACGCCGCATCCTTGATGCCATCAGGACCAGGCCAGAACCAGACCATGTGGGCGATCGGCAGATACGAAAAGGTGAACCAGAGCACGATGAACAGCAGCACGGCGGCAAACTTGGCACGTTCTGCGAAGGCGCCGATGATCAGGCCACAGGTGATTGCCGCGAAGGTTGCCTGGAACACCACATAGACGAACTCAGGAATCACGACACCCTTCGAAAAGGTTGCTGCAGTGGCGAAGGTTGCCTTGGCCGGATCGAAAATTCCATTCAGGAACAGGCGATCGAATTTGCCGATGAACGGCGTTCCTTCGGTGAATGCCAGCGAGTAGCCGTAAATGCACCACAACACGATGATCACGGCGAACACCATGAACACCTGCATCAGGATCGACAGCATGTTCTTCGAGCGGACCAGGCCGCCGTAGAACAGGGCCAGGCCCGGGATCGTCATCAGGATCACGAGCGCCGTGGCGGTCATCATCCAGGCAGTGTCACCCTTGTTTGGCACCGGAGCGGCCGCAGCCGCAGGGGCAGCAGCAGGCGCAGGCGCCGGAACCGCGAGGGCGCCGGCAGCTGGTGCAGCCTCAGCTGGTGCCGCGGCAACCGGAGCAGCAACCGGCGCTGCTGCAGGTGCTGCTACAGCCGGCGCATCCGGCTTGGCGACAACCTCGTCAGCTGCCATTGCGGCTGGGGTGATGCCCACCGCGCAAAGCAGTGCGGCCGCTGCGATAAAACTTGCAAAATGTTTTTTCATTAGTGTCCCCTTAGAGCGCTTCTTTGCCGGTTTCGCCGGTACGAATCCGCACCACTTGCTGCAGGTCGTAGACGAAAATCTTGCCGTCACCGATTTTTCCGGTGCGGGCTGCGGTTTCAATGGCTTCGATAGCCTGGTCGACGATGGCGTCGTCAACCGCTGCTTCGATCTTTGTTTTTGGCAGGAAATCGACCACGTACTCGGCGCCGCGATACAGCTCGGTATGGCCTTTCTGACGGCCGAAACCCTTGACCTCGGTGACGGTGATGCCCTGCACCCCGATCGCCGACAAGGCCTCACGGACCTCGTCGAGCTTGAAGGGTTTGATGATGGCGGTGATCAGTTTCATGACTGGCCTCGATTAGAAAGTCTTGCTGATGGAGACGACGAGAGTTGCCTTGCCCAGGTTTTTGCCCTTGCCGACGTAGGCATCGCTGTTGGTGCCAATGGCTGCGATGCTGCCGCTGGCGAAGCCAAGGTCCTTGGTTGCGCCAATTTTCCAGTCGGTGTAGCTGAAGTCGGTGTTGTGCGCGACTTTTTGATGGCCAACATGCAGGTTCAGCTGGGTGCCTTCGGCGATGTCGATATTTGCGCCAAGATCAAGGTAACTGCTGTTCTTGCTGTCAACGAAGCCGAACAGATTGGTGACAGACTGCGAATACTTGGCATACATCGGGCCGGTGCCGACCTGAACATACAGTTCGGTGGTCTCGGCACGCGGGTGCAGGTCATTGGAAGGGTACTGATAGGTCAGGATACCGAAGTCGTACGACACGTCAGGGACGATTTCGCCGCGTTTGCCAGCATAGATGTCGACTTCGACGTCACCGCCGCCGCCCGCATCCTTGGTCCACTTGATTGTGGACAGCCACGTACCAACATACAGACCGGTAGGGTTGTTGACGTAATCGGCGCCGCCCGACAGGGCCGGCATTTTGCGGCTCTGCGAAATGCCGCGGAAGCGGTAATCCGAGGACAGGGCGGCATTGAAACTCAATTCATTGTCGGGTTTGGCGTCTTCCGCGTGGGCAAGCGTACCTACAAAGGCTGCTGCGACGGCACAGGCCAGGATCAGTCTTTTCATTGTGTTTCCCTGTAGAGTTGTTGGATAAAAAATTACGACAGAACCGCGGGTTTCGATCTACATTAGCAGGACTCGTGCCACCAGAATTTGCGGGAAAACATTGCTTTGTGCGTAACATTGGACCGACCCCCTTGCTACAGCAGTATGACAAGCGGGCGTGCAGCACCAATATAATGCGGTCCATCGCCGGACGCACTGATTTGGTGCCAATTTCATTAAAAAGGAAACACCATGGACAAGACCAATTTCTTTACCGACATGCAGAACAAGATCAGCCAGGCAATTGAGAATTCGCCGGCCAAAGATATCGAGAAGAACGTCAAGGCAATGATGGCGCAAGGCTTTACCAAGCTTGATCTGGTCACGCGTGATGAATTTGACATCCAGGCGCAGGTGCTGGAGAAGACCCGGGCCCGGCTTGAAGCGCTTGAGGCGCAGGTCGCGGCCCTGGAGGCGCAGTTGAACAAGCCCTAGCGCGCTGCGTTAGCGCAAAGCCGGACATTTCGCATGGCGATCGGGGAATCCGGTCGGGTGCTGTTCCATATCAAGAAGGTCGCTGGTGCTTTGCCGCAAACTTTCCGAAATTCATACGCATCAGGAAAGTCATCATGTGGCAATTTGAACCTTCATGACGCTGGCCGTCCTGAAAAGTCGCGCTCTAGCCGGAATGCAGGCGCCTGAAGTCACCGTCGAGGTGCATTTGGCCAATGGCCTCCCCAATTTCACGATCGTCGGCTTGCCGGAAACTGAAGTCAAGGAGTCCAAGGACCGCGTCCGCGCGGCGCTGCAAAACGCCCGTTTTGAATTTCCTGCGCGCCGCATCACCGTCAATCTGGCCCCCGCCGACCTGCCCAAGGAGTCGGGACGATTCGATCTGCCGATCGCACTTGGAATTCTTGCTGCTTCAGAACAGATGCCGGCGGGTGAGCTCGACAAGTACGAATTTGCCGGGGAGCTGTCCTTGTCGGGCGAGCTTCGGCCAATTCGGGGCGCGCTTGCGATGACCTTTGCCATGCACAGCGACGGTGATTTGTCGGGTCGGCAGCGCGGCTTCATTCTGCCTCGGGCCAATGCCGACGAGGCGGCCCTGGTGAAGGACGCTGCGATTTTTCCGGCGGATTCGCTGTTGCAGGTATGTGCCCACTTCGCTGCGGTGACCGGTGAGGCCAGGATTGGCCGCCATCGTTGCGTCGCCGAGCCGGCGCGGCCCGACCATCCCGATTTCGCCGATGTAAAGGGGCAGCTGCAGGTCAAGCGGGCGCTTGAGGTCGCGGCAGCTGGCGCTCATAGCGTCCTGATGGCGGGACCGCCGGGTACCGGGAAATCCATGCTGGCGGCGCGTTTCGCCGGCATTTTGCCGCCAATGACCGACCAAGAGGCACTGGAGTCGGCGGCGGTACAGTCGCTGTCGTCGGGCTTCTCGATCGCGCGCTGGAAAGTGCGGCCCTACCGCGCGCCACACCACACGGCATCGGGCGTGGCACTGGTTGGCGGCGGTAATACACCGCGGCCTGGCGAGATTTCACTGGCACATCGCGGCGTGCTGTTTCTTGACGAACTGCCGGAATTCGAGCGGAAGGTACTCGAGGTATTGCGCGAGCCGCTGGAGTCCGGGCGCATCACCATCTCGCGCGCGGCGCGGCAAGCCGATTTTCCGGCACGGTTCCAGTTGATCGCCGCCATGAATCCCTGCCCGTGCGGGTATCTGGGTCACCCCGCCAATAAATGCCGTTGCACGCCCGAACAGGTTGCGCGCTACCAAAATCGGATTTCGGGGCCATTGCTTGACCGGATCGACATGCAGATCCAGGTTCCGGCGTTGCCGCACAGTGACTTGCTCAAACCGGCAGAAGGCGAACCATCCGCCGCGATTGCGCAGCGTGTTGGCCGAGCCTTTGATGTCGGGCAGGCACGCGCCGGGAAGGCTAACAATTTCCTGACCACCCAGGAAATTGACGTGCATTGCCAGCCCGATAGCGCGGCAGAACAGCTGTTGCAATCGGCAATGCAGCGATTGAACTGGTCCGCCAGGTCGTATCATCGGGTTCTCAAGGTTGCCCGCACGATTGCCGATCTGGCAGGGGTTGAGCAAATTTCGTTGCCGCATGTGGCCGAGGCAATCCAATATCGTCGCGGACTGCGCGAGCAGTAGCCGATCTGGCGAGGATGCGCCGAAAGTTTGCTATCGTTCTGCGTCGTACGCACGGCGATCAAGCATCCGTGTGCCGTCAATTCCTGGAATCGGATCAAACATGTCGTTGGCAATCGCTCTTCGGTACCTTGTTTTGCGCAGCATGGCATGCTGATCGGCGTCGCCTGCGCGTTGGGCGCGGGCCTGATGTGGGGGCTGGTTTTTATTGCGCCAGTGTTGCTGCCCGAGTATCCGGGCCTGGTCCTGTCGTTTGGACGCTACATCGCATTTGGCGTGATTGCCCTTGTCCCCGCCGTCCTCGACCGCCGTCGCATCGTTTTATTGTCCGCGCGCGACTGGCGGATGGCGTTTGCCCTGGCGCTGGTGGGCAATCTGCTTTACTACGCGGCGCTGGCCAGCGCGATCCAGTTCGCCGGCGCGCCGTTGCCCGCGATGCTTATTGGAACATTGCCGATCGTTATCGCTGTAGCCAGCAATTGGCGCGCACCGGATGCCATTCACTGGGGCCGGCTGCTGCCATCGTTGCTGATCATTTCGGCCGGGCTCCTGTTGGTCAATCACAGTGAAATCAAGACGCTGGATGGGCAGCGATCGACCTCCGACCATTTGCTCGGTTGTCTGCTGGCGGTCGTTGCGGTGGCCGCCTGGACCTGGTACCCGATCAACAATGCCCGTCATCTGCGCAGCAACGCGAGCCTGAGCTCGTCGACGTGGGCCACGGCGCAAGGTCTGGCGACATTGCCGATGGCATTGCTGGGCGCGACAGCGTATGGCGCGTATGGGCACTTCACGCCGGGCGGCTTTGACTTTCCGCTGGGTCCGAGACCGGTCGATTTTGTCGCCTTGATGCTGTTGCTCGGGTTGTGCGCGTCCTGGCTGGGAACGCTGCTGTGGAACCGCGCCAGCCAGCAGTTGCCTACTGCGCTGAGCGGACAGCTGATTGTTTTCGAGACATTGTCGGCATTGCTGTACGCATTCGTGCTCCGTGGCAGCGCGCCCGACTGGCAGGGATCGATCGGTATTGCCCTGCTTTGCGTTGGCGTAATGTGGGGCATGCGGACCTTTCATCGTGCCGGATGAAGCCGGTGAATGCCGCGCCCTGTTACCATTCGGGCCATGAAGAATTTACTATTTCAAGCAGCCAGGACACTTCGGATCGCGGTCCTGATGGCAGCCTTCGCAGCATGCACGCCGGCGCATGACTGGCGCGAGGTGCAGGGCAGCGCAGCGCCATTTTCAGTGCTGCTCCCTGCCAAGCCAACGATCTTGTCACGCAAGATTGATCTGGACGGCACGCCGGTCACGATGACCATGACGGCGGCGGAAGTCGGTGGCGTCACCTATGCGGTGGGTACGGTCGATTTGCCTGATGCCGCCAGCGCCAGACGTGCGATGACTGCCATGCGCACCGCAATGGTCAGGAATATTCAAGGTACTGTGGTGAAAGAAACCGCCGCCGAGAGCAGCATCGAACTTGAAGCCAGCGGAACGCCCACCGGAGGCCAGCCGAAATTGTTGATCGCACGTTTCGTTGCAAGTAACCAGCATGCGTATCAGGTCATCGTCGCAGGGGCGGCGAGCGCCATCGCACGGGAGCAGGTCGATACCTTCATGTCCTCCTTCAAAACACGCTAGCAGCATCTGCATGCTGGCGCGAATGTGCTGAAGGCGACCATCTCGTGCTATGTTCCGGGCATCCGAATCACCGAATGGAGAACGCAGATGTTAGTCACTTTCAAATCGAAGGCCGCCGCTGAAGTCACGATGTACCAGGAACACGCCAAGCGCTTGCTCGATCTGCTGCACAAGGACGTAACGCGTGGTGTCATTACCGCGGCCGAGACCGGCGCGGCGCTGGCGATCCTTGACGCGCAAGTCGCCGCCAGTCGCTTGCATCCGGCATCGGACGTTCTGGAGCAGGATGTCCATGCGCATCACAGCGATGCCGGCGACGATCATGGCCACGAAGCACTGGAGGCGGTCAGTTTCTCGGCGCGTGCCTATCCCTTCATCGAGATGTTGCGCGCTGCAAATGAAAGCAAGGCTGACGTTCTCTGGGGCGTGTGATCGTTGTCCCGCATGAAAGCAGCGTCCGTGCCCACGACGGCACCGGATTGTTTGTTCGCGACTGGCTGGTGCCTGCGGATCAACTGACCCGCGGTGGTGTGGTGATGATGCACGGGCTGGGCGAGCACTGCGGCCGCTACGGGCGGATCGCCCAATGGTTCAACCAGAATGGCTGGTCGGTGCGCGCCTACGACCACCGCGGCCATGGCCGCTCGGACGGACGGCGCGGTGATGTGCCGGAACCCGGCAGTTTGATGCGTGATGCCGAGGTGGTCATCAAGGATTTTGCGGTGGCACAGTCTGCGCGTTGGGACAGTGCCCCCATCCTGTTCGGTCACAGCATGGGTGGACTGTTCGCCGCGCAATTGGCTTGTGCCAATTTGCTGCCGCTGCGCGGTTTGATTCTCTCGTCCCCCGCACTGGCGCTGACCATTAGTCCGATGCAGTCTTTGTTGTTGCGCTTGATGCGGGCAATTGCCCCGGGTGTTGGCGTGTCGAATGGGCTGCCGGAAGGGTTTCTGTCACATGACACGGCGACAGTCATCGCCTATCGAAATGATCCCCTGATCCACAGCAAGATCAGTGCGCGCTTGCTTACCGCAATGCTCGCCGCGGTCGATTATTCGCAGCTTCGTGCTGCCGAAATTCGCTGCCCCACCCTGCTGCTGGTAGCGGGCGATGACCGCCTGGTCGATGCGCGTGGCAGCACGGCATTTTTTGATCAGCTCGACCCCGCCGAGGCCACCATGCACCTTTTTCCAGCGATGTATCACGAGATCTTCAATGAAGTCGATCGAGAGAAGGTGTATGGGAATCTGGGGCAGTGGATGTCGCGCTTCAGCTGATCTCCTTTGTCATGATGTGTGATTGCAAGGCATAACCGACGCGACGGTAAAATTCCATCGCGTCGTTATTTTTGTCAAATACTTCAAGCCGAATTTCGTCGGCGCCAGCAGATTGGGCCCACTCTTCGGTCGCAGTCATCAACAATTTTCCAATCCCCTTGTGCTTCATTGTCTCCGTCACGACAAGCGTATTGACGTGGCACAGAACCCGTGGTTTCAGGAACGTGATGCCGTTTTGCGGAAATAATTCAGCGCTGATAAATCCAACCAGCTCCTCGCCATGATGTGCCACCAGCATCACTCCGTTCGTCATTTCGATACAGGATCTCCAAAGGGCACGGTCGCGTTCGATGCCTGGCGGTGCGGCAAATACGTGGGGGCTGTGCGCGTGATGTTGGCGCGCGATTTCCTCGGCCAGCACAGATATTTCGGAATGATCCGATGCGATTGCCTTGCGAATGTGGATCATTTCGGCTTCTCCCATGCGTGGCCTGTCCCGAGGATAAGGATACTGCAGCGACCTGTGATTTTGAGAGCTGTGGACGACTTGGTTGCTGGCTCGCAACGCAAAAAATCCGCAGCATTTTCCCCCGTTCGGCATATTCTGTTTCTCTGCTTGCGCGGATTATGGACCGTTGAAAAGGGGGTTTTTTTCTGTGAATACGCTACCAATTTCCAGCTTGAACGAGGGTTATTTCACACTTGCAGGCGACGTCAATAGTGACATGGTGCGTCGGGTCTTCGCCGCAGTCAGCGATATGACCGCCAATGGCACGCGCACCGCCCATATTTTGCTGCAGTCGAATGGTGGATATGTCAGTGATGGGCTCTGCCTGTACAACATGCTTCGACATGCGCCAGTGGATATCATCATGTACAACTGCGGCGCAGTGGCATCGATTGCCGTGACCCTGTTCCTGTCGGGAAAGTACCGGATTGCCAGCCATACGGCGCGGTTCATGCTGCACAAATCTCACGCGACTGCGCCGTCCGGCGCGCGCCCCGATGCCCTGAAAATTATTGCAGACGGGCTGATGGCTGATGACCGCCGTACCGAAGAAGTCCTGCGCAACCACGTCCAGTTGCCGCAGGCGATGTGGGATGTGCACGCCTATTCCGATTTGCATCTGGCGGCGCCGGATGCGCTGGATGTCGGGTTGGTTCACCGAATCGGTGACTTTGCGCCCCCGCCGGGGGGATTGTTGCTCAACATCTGAAATTAGTGGCCGTTTTCGCGCTCCGCATGTGCCGCAGCATCGATCAGTTGTGCGGCCAGTGCGCGCGCTTCAAGAATGGACAGCTCCCGGCATTTCTCCCCGTTCCATATTCGCACGATTGCCGGATCCTCCGGTGCCGTGGTTCGTTGTGTCGCGCGTATCGCCGGGCGCAGCGCCCCGCGGTTGCGTACGTCGACCATCGGACCAAAACGCGTCGCCACCGGCCGACGGTTTGCCAGTTCTCCGCTGGGGTGCGCGGTCTGGGCATCAAGTTCGGGTAGGGCATCGCAGTACGCGGATTTCATCGGCAGCCTCTCGTTAATAAACTGTACGGATGAACAGTACTTTAACAGATGGCGGTGCGTCAACAGGGATTATCGATGCTCGCCGATAGCCCTGTGGCCGGTGCGGAAATCGCAATCATATGCTGCAGATGCATAAAAAAAGCCCGCTCAGGGAGCGGGCTGAAATCCATACTCTTGGAGGAGATATGGAGGAGACAACCAAAGGGTAGCATATATTTGGTGCAGCGCACCACAAATACCTCGAATTGTCACATTCCTGTTGCACTTAGTTAACAGGAATAGTACTCACAGGAAAAATTCGACGGAAGCACCGACACTTCCTCTGCATATACTGAAAGTAGATATACAGTATTGCGTATTGGTGTCATGAGTGCGGTGCCAGGTCGCGTTCGCGCCAGCCACTGGCCCATTGAGGGCAAATGACCAATCTTCCCAATAATGACTTTGCAAGGGGCCAGCCATGCCTCCAAACGTTGTGCGCAAATTCCTCGCCGGTCTCGTGCATTTATTGCTGTTGCTGGTCTCGGGGCAGGCTGCCTGTGCGACCGAAATTCGCTTGGCCAGCGCCTACAGCGCCACGAACTTTCATACGAGGAATTTGCAGTTGTTTGCCGAGGATGTTGCAAGGGCTAGCAATCAGGCCGTGCAATTGAAGATTTTTCCGAACGGCAGCCTGCATGCCCCGGGTGAAATCTTCGCCGCAGTGCGGGAAGGCAAGGTGCAGGCCGGCGAAGTCATCATGTCGAGTTTGTCGAAGCAACATCCCCTGTTTGGATTGGATGCACTGCCCTTCATCGTCTCCGGCTATGGCGACGCCCGCCGCATGTGGGAGGTGTCACGCGCAGAGATTGAGAAAATCATGGTCGCGCAGGGGTTGCAGCTGCTTTATGCGGCGCCGTGGCCGCCGCAAAATCTGTATTCGGTCAAGGCGCTCGGAACCCAGTTCGATTTCAAGTCCGCGCGCATGCGTGTCTACAATCCGGCCACCAGACGGATTGCCGAACTATCCGGAGCCATACCCGTGACAGTCGAGTCGAATGATCTCGAACGGGCCATCGCTTCACGCAGCCTCGATCTCATGATCACGTCTGGCGCCACCGGCGTCGATGCCAATGCCTGGACCGGATTGGGCCATTACTATCAGGCCAATGCCTGGATCCCAAAAAACGTCGTATTCATGAACGCCGCGGTATTCAATCAGCTCGACACGCAGGTCCGCAAGATGATTCTGGACGCCGCGCACGCGGCCGAAGGCCGCGGCTGGACCATGAGTGAACAAAGCAATCAGATCGCCGAACAGCAGCTTGCGCGCAACAACGTCAAGGTCGCACCGATCGACCCCTACATGCGGATCTATCTCGATCGCCTGGGCGAGAGGCTGACCCGGGAGTGGATGCGTCAGGCTGGCAAGGAGTCCTCCCAAATATTGCTCCAGTACATTATTGAGCGATCCGGGCGATAGCACCCGGCCGGATTAAATTCAGGAAACCGCTCGGATCGCGCGCGCAAGGTGGCGCACCCCGCTACAATCACCGTTTTCGCAAAACGCGATTGGCAGCCACCATGATGAGCACTCCAGAATTTCCCCTTGTCGCGGCGCCGCGCTGAGATGGCCCGCACCGATCTGAAACCGGATTCACTGGCATTCACGCTGCGCAGCGCCGCACACGCAGTCGCGCTGGTTCGAAGCGGCACCGCCTTGCCCAAGGCATTAACGCGCGTTCAAGGCTATGCAGAAACGCTGCCACAGGCGCGCGGCGCGATCCAGGATGTCGCCTATCGGACCATGCGCGGCCTCGGCCGGGCCGAAGTGCTGCTTGGACTTTTGACCACCCGCGCACCGGAGCCGGCGGCATTGCACGGATTGCTGTGTTGTGCGCTGACGCTGATTGACCGTGATGCTGACGAAGTCAACGCGCCGTACGAGATATTTACGGTTGTCAATCAGGCGGTGGAGGCCGCCAGCGCCGACCCTGCCATGGCGCATGCGAAAGGCATGGTCAATGCAGTGCTGCGCCGCTTCTTGCGTGAGCGCCCGCAACTGGTGGCGATTGCGCTGCGTCAGCCGAGTGCCGAATGGAACTACCCCGACTGGTGGATCGAGTCGATGCGAAGCGCTTACCCGCAGGACTGGCAAGCCATACTGCGTGCCGGGAATGTCATCCCGCCCCTTATTTTGCGCGTCAATCATCGCCGCACCACCCCGACCGACTATCTGGCGCTATTAGCTTCACAGCAAATTGATGCGCACCAGGTTGGTCCGGATGCGATCCGACTTGAGCGAGCGGTGCCCGTCCTGCAAATCCCGGGTTTCGCCGAGGGTCTCGTCTCGGTGCAGGACGCCGCAGCACAGTTGGCCGCGCCATTGCTCGATGCCCACGATGGCATGCGGGTGCTGGATGCCTGCGCGGCGCCCGGTGGCAAGACCGGTCATTTGCTGGAGCGCGCCGACCTGATGCTGACGGCGCTCGATTCCGATCCGCGGCGGCTCAAGCGCCTCGAAGAAAATCTGCAGCGCCTGAACCTGTCTGCCACACTGGTGGCGGGCGACGCCAGCAATACGGATTGGTGGGATGGCCAGCTGTATGACCGGATTCTGGCCGATGTTCCATGCACCGCGTCCGGTATCTTGCGGCGGCATCCGGACATTCGCTGGCTGCGCCGCAAGGCCGACACTGGTCAACTAGCAACATTATCGGCCCGGATTCTTGACAATCTTTGGCGACTGCTCAAGCCGAATGGTAAATTGCTGTTCGTGACATGTTCACTGTGGCCGCAGGAATCGGAAGCGCAGGCCGCAGCCTTCGCCATGCGCAACAAGGCTGAACGACTGACCGCTCCTGGCCAGCTGATGCCAACAGCAACGACTGACGACGATCACGATGGCTTGTTTTACGCACTGTTCAGGAAACCGGAAGACTGATGCGCGGCCATGACGTGCGGCTACAGCAATGGGTTGTCAGCATGCTGCTGCGCGGCTGGATACTGGCAGTGCTGTTGGTGTTTGCACCGCTGTCGCACGCCGCCGAAGGTGTCGACGTGGTGCAGGCCCACCTCGAAAACAGTGACGACGGCGTCAAGTTGTCCGCCACTTTTGCCTTCGAACTGAACCGCGGCCTGGAAGACGCCATCACCCACGGCGTGCCACTCTATTTCACCACCGAGGTCGAACTCACCCGCCCGCGCTGGTACTGGTTCGACGAGCAATCCCTGACTGAATCGCAAACCATCCGACTGTCCTACAACGTCCTCACGCGCCAGTATCATGCGGCGATTCTGGGGCGTCTGCAGCAGAGCTTCAGCTCTCTGGACGACGCCTTGTCCCTGATCCGACGCCCGAGTCGCTGGCTGATTGCGGATAAATCCGCACTCAAGCCAGGGGCCGTATATACCGTTGCGGTGCGGATGCGGCTGGACGTTGCGCAACTGCCGAAACCGTTCCAGGTCAATGCCATCAACAACGCTGACTGGCGCTTGTCGTCCGACTGGAAGATCTTTTCCTACAAGGCAGAATAGCAGTGCAGCGCACGCTTCGGTATGCCCTTGTAGTCGGCGGCGCCATTGTCGCAATCCTGCTGTTCCTGCTGGCGTCCGCGTCCGATAATTCGGCTACGTTCGACCGTCACTATCCCTGGCTGCTGGGCTTGAACGTGTTGGTCACGGTCGCGCTGCTGGGTTTGGTCACGCTGCTGCTGGCACGCCTGTATGCGCGCTACAAGCGCGGCATGTTCGGGTCGCGGCTGATGGCCCGGTTGGTGCTGCTGTTTGCCGTGATCGGCATTCTGCCCGGGGTGGTCATTTACACCGTGTCGGTGCAGTTCGTGTCCCGTTCGATTGAGTCATGGTTCGACGTGCGGGTCGAAGCCGCGCTTGAATCAGGCCTCAATCTCGGCCGCGCTGCGCTGGACGCGTCGCTGGCCGATCTGGGTGCCAAAGCGCATAGCCTTGCGCTCGAACTGTCGGACCTGCCTGACAGCGGTCAGATCAAGCAACTGGCGCGCTGGCGCGAACAGGGCGCCATGCAGGAAGCCATCATTGTGACCGCAGGCGGACGCGTGGTGGGCACCGACGGCGGCGATCTGAAAATACTGGTGCCGGACCTGCCAACGGCGGCGATGCTGCGACAGGCCAGGTTGTCGCGCGGCTATGCGGGAATGGAGGGCCAGCCCGTCCAGCCGACTCCTGACGCCGCCGCCGTAAAAACCACGCCCCCGGCGGAAGATGCGATCAACAATCTGCGCTTGCGCGTGGTCGTCATGATTCCCGCGAGCGGAAGCGCGCTGTCGTTGCAGTCGGAAACCCGCTACCTGCAATTGATGCAGAACGTGCCCGACACCCTGGCCACCAACGCCGAAGCGCTGCGCATGGCGTACAGCGAGTATCAGGAACGTTCGCTGGGTCGTTCAGGCCTGCGCAAAATCTACATCGTCACCCTGACCCTCACCTTGTTGCTGGCAATTTTTGCCGCCATCGTCAGTGCCTTCCTGATTGCATCCGATCTGGCCGAGCCGTTGCTGCTGCTCGCCGAGGGCACCAAGGCGGTCGCCGAGGGTGATCTCTCGCCGCGGCCGATCGTCGCGACCTCCGACGAGCTCGGCACCTTGACGCAGTCGTTCAACACCATGACCCGGCAGCTGTTCGATGCGCGCGCGGCAGTCGAAATCAACCGCACCGAACTGGAGAACGCCAAGGCCTATCTGGAATCAGTACTGGCCAATATGTCGGCCGGGGTGATGGTGCTGGACGATGAATTCCGGCTGGTCACGTGCAATGAATCGGTCGAACGCATTTTGCAGCACGAGGTCGAACCGTTCCTGAACCAGCCGCTGTCGGAGATCGACGGACTCGCGCCGTTTGCCGATGCAATCCGCAATGCGTTTTCGGCCCAAAGCGCGCAGTCGGCCGGCGGCGATCGTGGCGACGCCAGTTTGCATTGGCAGCAACAGATCGAAGTGCCGCGGCGCGGCGCCGATGCCGCGCGCGACGATGACATCATTTTGCTGGCGCGCGGTTCACGTTTGCCGGTCGCGCGTGGCACCGGCTATGTCGTGGTGTTCGATAACATCTCGGAAGTGATTTCGGCGCAGCGTTCGATCGCCTGGGGTGAAGTGGCGCGGCGACTGGCGCACGAAATCAAGAACCCGCTGACGCCAATCCAGTTGTCGGCCGAGCGTTTGCAGATGAAACTCGGCGACAAGCTGCTGCCGCAGGATGCGGCCATGCTGAGCAAGAGCACCACGACGATCGTCAATCAGGTGACGGCGATGAAGCGCATGGTCGACGACTTCCGCGATTATGCAAAAACGCCACCGGCGGTGCTGTCACTGCTGAACCTCAATGCACTGGTCGCAGAGGTGTTGCATCTCTACACCGGCGGCGATGAGCGCGACATTATTCATGCGGTGCTGGCAGAGGACTTGCCGCTGGTGATGGGCGACGCGACCCAGATGCGGCAGGTAATTCATAACTTGCTGCAAAATGCGCAGGATGCCGTCGCTGATCGTCACCCGGACCTCGCCGAGGCGCGCATTGATGTCCTGACCGAGACGGTGCACTATCAAAATGCGGCTGGTGAAACGCGTACTGCCGTGCGGCTTGCAATCAGCGATAACGGCGCCGGATTTGCAGCAAAAATCCTCAAGCGCGCCTTCGAGCCCTATGTCACGTCCAAGCCGCGCGGAACCGGACTTGGGTTGGCCATGGTGAAGAAAATCATCGATGAGCACGGCGGCCGCATCGATATTTACAATCGTAGCGACGGGAACGGTGCCAAAGTACTAATTTTGCTGTTAAAGTTAGCGCCGGACAGGTAACCGATAGTCGCTGACGAGCGGGCGGAGCGGTATGAACGCATCGGCAAACGTGGTTTTGGAAAACCAATGGAAAAAAGAGAGGCCGGCACATGGCAAACATACTGGTAGTCGACGATGAAATGGGAATTCGGGAACTGCTCTCTGAAATCCTCAGCGACGAGGGGCACGTCATTCTCACCGCCGAAAATGCACAGCAGGCGCGTGACGCGCGTGCGGCCAGTGTGCCCGATTTGGTGCTGCTGGATATCTGGATGCCGGATACCGATGGCGTGACCCTGCTCAAGGAATGGCAACGTGACGGCCTGTTGACCATGCCGGTCATCATGATGTCCGGTCATGCGACCATCGACACGGCGGTTGAGGCGACCCGCATCGGTGCGCTTAATTTTCTTGAGAAGCCGATTGCGCTGCAAAAGCTGCTCAAGGCGGTCCAGCAGGGTTTGTCGCGCGGACAAGAGCCGGTGCGTCCGGTCATGTATCAGGCGCGCTCGGTCGGCTTGTCGGTCGAAGCAGCAGCCGCAGCCACGGCGCACGCGGTCATCGGGGCCGCCTCGGCCGGTGCATCCAGTGCGGTGCAAGGTGTGCTGGCCGCGGCCGAGCCACAGGGCTTCGTCCTCTCGTTTGACCTGCCGCTGCGCGAAGCGCGCGATGCATTCGAACGCGCCTACTTCGAACATCATCTGGTGCACGAAGGCGGCAGCATGACGCGGGTGGCCGAGCGCACCGGTCTGGAACGGACCCACCTGTATCGCAAACTCAAGCAACTCGGTGTCGAGCCGAGCAAACTGCTCAAAAAAGGCGGATGACCCCGGCCACCCTGGTCACCGGGGTCACTGCCCGGTCACGTGAAGCCGCCATCGCCGACGCCCTGGGCGGGTTTGCGGCTGATGCGCGGATCGGATTGATCCTTGAAGGCTTGCCGGATGCCAGTGGTGCATTGGCCGATGTCGCCGACAATCCATTACGATCCGTCGCCCGCATCGCGCCAGGCTGCCCCTGTTGCATTGGCAATCTGACCATGCGCGTGACGCTCAACCGGATGCTGCGCCACCCGCCCGCGCACCTGTTCATCAGCCTGGCCACCAGCGCACATCTCGAACAGGTGCGGCAATTTCTAACCGATGCACCCTACGACAAGCATCTGACGCTGCTTCCCGATCTGGCGGCCTGATCGCGGGCTGCGCTTGAATTGTCGTTTCCGGGCCCCATGTGAGGTGCAGGCGAATGCGCTTTGCGTTCAGTGAACCGGGATCTCAAATGAACCTCATTTATAACAGCGACAATTACAGCGTGGTCGAGTTTGGCGTCGATGACGCACAGGAAGCGCTGCGTTTCGGCGCCTACGAAATCATGGACAAGCCGGGCCGCCGCGAGATTTTCATTGGCGGGAATTGGGCGGCCAGTTTTCGCGAGCATGTCCAGCAATTGATCGCAAGCGAACCTGACGTTGAGGCCATCGATACCTTTTTGGCCGGTTACGATGAGGTGATGCACCAGCCCGTCACCATGCATTGACCGGTTCCGTACCGGTATCTCATGCAAGCCAATTCGCGCGCCGTCAGCAGCAGCCAGACCGAAGCCCACCCGCAGCTTGCCCGCCTTGTCGCGCGCCACGCCACCACGCAATTTCAGAAGCCGGTGATGGCGTACAACCGCGCTGCATTCGCGCTGTTCCTGGCGCGCTGGCGCAGTGCGGGCACAGCGCCTCTGATCCTCGATGCCGGCTGCGGCGTCGGGCTGTCGAGCCGGCACCTTGCTGCGGCGTC
This sequence comes from Actimicrobium sp. GrIS 1.19, assembly GCF_035984655.1. Classification (NCBI taxonomy): domain Bacteria; kingdom Pseudomonadati; phylum Pseudomonadota; class Betaproteobacteria; order Burkholderiales; family Oxalobacteraceae; genus Actimicrobium; species Actimicrobium sp. GrIS 1.19. The sequence continues at coordinate 89,043 of NZ_JAXCHT010000004.1, forward strand.
GCCCGACTGTTTCGTGCTTGGCATCGACCAGTCGGCCGACCGCATCGAGCGGCATACGCTCTGGCCCGATCGTGCCCCTGACAACCTGCTTCTGTTGCGCGCCGATCTGGTCGATTTCTGGCGCCTGCTTGCCGATGAGGGCGTGACACTCCATCAACACTTCCTGCTCTATCCGAATCCGTGGCCAAAGATTGGTCATCTGGCGCGCCGCTGGCATGGGCATCCGGTTTTTCCAACCGCTGTCGCACTGGGTGGCGTGATTGAATGCCGCAGCAACTGGCCGATCTACGTCGATGAATGCGCCGCAGCCTTGCGTCAGTTAGGTGTTCCGCAGGTCGTCATCGAGCCCTATGCACCGGCCAATCCAATTACCCCGTTCGAAGCAAAATATCTCGCCTCAGGCCATGCACTATGGCGCTGCCGCTCGCACATGGCGGGCAGTGCATGACGGGCGGCAGACGCGATTGTCGCGTCCCCCGCGACAAAATCGGGTAATGTCCGGCATTCAATCTCCAGGAGGACTACCGGATGGATCGTCTGCAATCGATGCGTGTGTTTGCCCGGGTGGTCGAGCAGGGTAGCTTCGCCGCAGCCGGCATGGCGCTGGAAATGTCGAATGCGGTCGTGACGCGCCATGTTGCCGATCTTGAAAAGCATCTAGGCACACGTCTGTTGAACCGCACCACGCGCCGCTTGTCATTGACCGAAACCGGCCATGCCTATCTCGAGCGGGTCAAGCAGATCCTGCTCGACATCGACGATGCCGATGCGATCGCGGCGTCGCAGTCGATGCTGCCGGCGGGCATGCTGCGGATTTATTCGCATCTCGGTTTCGGTCAGCTGCAACTGGCACAGCTGCTGCCGCTGTATGCCCAGCAATTTCCGGAAGTCACACTCGATGTCACGCTCTCGGACCGCACGGTCGATCTGGTCGACGAGGGCTTCGATGTCGGTATGTTTACCGGTCTGCAGAAGTTCGATGCCAGCATGATTGCGCGCAAGCTGGGTTCGTCCGAAATCATGCTGTGCGCATCGCCGGACTATCTCGAAAAACGCGGTACGCCGACGACGCCGGAAGACGTGTCGCAGCATGCCTGCCTCAATTTTGCCTACGAACAGCTGCGCCATCACTGGACCATCGTCAGCGCCGCTGGCAGCCTCAACATTCCGATCACCAGCAAAATCATCTCGAACAATGGCGACCTGCTGCGCCAATGCGCCCTGGCGGGCATGGGCATCGTGATCCGCCCGTCCTTTTCGCTGGGAGATGACCTGCGTTCCGGACGGCTCGTGCGGCTGCTGCCGAGCCATCATCTGGGCTGGCTGGACGTTTCCATGGTCTACCCCAGCAGACGCCTGCTGGCAGCCAAGGTGCGCTCGTTTGCCGATTTCATCAGCGCGCAATTTCCGCATCCGGAAGCCGATCCCTGGCTGTCCGCCTAGTTCGCAGGCCTTTGTACGCCACCGCACGGAGTTCTCTCGGGCAACAGGTGAGACTTCGGCCCAGATCAGTGCATCTTGCATTGCTCCGTTGTCCCGCGCGAGTCAATGTGCCCGCCGGCGTCAACATCTCACAGGGGATTCTCATGACATTCATCCGCAAATGCGTTCTCAGTTGCGCCGCGTTGTTGCCACTCGCGCCACTGGCGCTGATCAGCAGCGATGTGCAAGCCCAGCAGTACAACAATTCCAGCGCCCCGCGCATCGATGGCTTCAATGTCAATGAAGTGCGCACGCTGTCTCCTGGCACCGATCTGAACTTTACGGTGTACGGCACGCCCGGTGGCAACGCTACGTTGCGCATTGCCGGCGCGGTGCGCAATCTGGCGTTGAGTGAAGTCGAGCCTGGCCAATACGAGGGCACCTACACGATCAGCGGTCGCGATCGTCTCAGCGCGCGCAGCGCCGTGACGGCCAACCTGCGCACCGGCAATCAGGTCGCCAGCGCCGTATTGGGCGAGTCGCTGCAAGTCGGCGTCGGCTACCATCCGCGCGCCCAGCGCGATGCGATCTTGCCGAAGATTGAACGGTTCGAAGTACAACCAGTGACCGATCTGTCGGGCGGCAACGAATTGAAATTTACCCTGTTCGGCACACCCGGCGGCAAGGCCGACATGACGATCGGTGGCACCACGGGCCGCTTCTTCCTGCCTGAAGTCAATGCCGGAGAATACGTCGGCAGCTACACGATTCGCCGTCGTGATCGGGTCCAGTCCGACAGTCCGGTCGTCGTCAATCTGCGCGTGGGCAATGCGGTCACCAGCCGCACCCTGGCGCGGCCATTGTTGATGGCGTCGGCGCCGGCGCCAGTGCGTCCAGCCCGCATCTGCAATGACTGCGGCACCATCGAAGCTGTCAACGTGGTCGAAACCAAAGGCGAGGGCGGTTATCTCGGCACCATCGGCGGCGGCGTCGTTGGTGCATTGCTGGGTAGTCAGGTCGGCGGCGGCAAGGGTCGGACGGCGGCAGAAATCGCTGGTGCCGTCGGCGGCGCGTATGCCGGCCACGCCATCGAAGGCAATGCACGTCGTGGCACCCATTACGAAGTCGTGGTGCGGATGCAAAATGGCGGCACGCAAACCGTGTCGATGGAAGCCAATCCGGGTCTGGCAGTCGGTGAGCGGGTGCGCGTTGGTGAAGGCGTCGTCACACGCGATCAGTAATCCTTGACGCAGGAGGGCGGAACCGGACTATCCATCCGGTTCCGCTTTTTTTATGGGCGCGACAGAATTTCCATCAGTTTCGCACCGGCGACGTCCACTGTGCTGCGGTTGTCCAGCCGGATGACATCGGCGCTGTCATCGATGGCAAACTGCGTCACGCGATCAAGCCGGCGCAGCAATGCCGCTCCTGCCTCGCGCCGGCGTGCCTCGATGCGCTGGCGGATCTGGTCCTGATCGGCATCGATCCAGATGACCCGTGCGTCCGGATACGCCTGCCGCAATTGCGGCACGAATTCGCGCGAACCATTGATGATGACATCCCGTCCGGCCCGCAAATCGGCTTCGATACCGCGCCGAACGCCGTAGCACAACTCATTGGCCTGCCACTGCATCGCGAACTGCCCCGCTGCGGCGGCCTGCCAGAACGCGTCGTCAGTAACCCCTTCGTGCGGCTCACCGGCCAGCGCTGCACGCGTAATGGTGCGACGTGCAAACACGATGTCGGCCTGCTCCGGCAAATGATCCTCGACCCAGCGCAACAGTGTGTCCTTGCCCGATCCGGACGGTCCGACCAAAAAGAATAGTCGCCCCGGCAGCGGCAAACCCGGCGTGACGACCTGGTCGGAAAAGGGAAACCGCGCGATCAGTGCAAAGGCTTCGCCCGGCGCTGCTTCGCGAAAAACAGCGATGCCATCCAGCTGCAGACGGGTTTCCAGTGCGCCGGAAAAGCAGCTTTCGGCCGCCTTGCGCAATGCATACACGACATCCTGATCGACCTGCCGCAGGTTGTCGGTCAACGTCATGTGGAAGCGAAATTCCGCTTCGGTAAACGGATAACCCCAGCGCTGCAACAGGACATCCTGCCGCGGGCTCAGGCCGGCACTGCGGCGGCGTGCCAGTTCCTGCGCGGAGATCGGCGCGCGCAGCACATCGAAATAGCTGACACAGCGCATCGCCAGTGCTGCTATATCTGCCGCTGCGACAGCGGGCTGCAGGGCGAGAAAATCACCCAGCGGGCGCACCTGCGGATCGTCGATGACCAACCTCGACTGGCTGCGCGCAAAGGCCTGCGCCATGCCCAGCAAATGCGCTTCAGTGAATCCCTCTGCCAGCTCGAACGGCGCCTTCAGCGTCGCGTGGAAGCCGTACCGGCGCGCATCCTGCGTGAGTTGCCGCTGCAATAATTCGGACACGCCAGCAATCGGCGGTGGCGTGCTGCTGCTGGTTGTTTCCGGGTCGCGTCCGAGCCAATGGCACCCGGCCTGCCACCACGCAGTGGCGCGCTGCGGCGCGAAGTACACGGCGTAACGGGTCATCGTTCAGGCCGCCAGCGGCATGGCCGCACGCAGGGTCAGACGTTCGGGTTGGGTGCACACCACCAGCTTGCCGTTGGCGATGGTGGCAACCACCCGCACCTGACCCGGCGCGGCAGCCTCTACCACCAGCAGGTCTGCCCTGGCGCCGACGCTCAGGTGGCCGCGATCGGTCAACCCGAGGGCGGCGGCGGGATTGGCCGAGACCAGGTTCCATGCCTCGGTCAGCGTACAGTCGCCCTGATACGCCAGCTTGAAAGGCGCCTGCAGCAAAGCGGGATAGTAATAATCCGAGGCCAGGATGTGGCACTGACCGGCGCGCACGGTCTGCGCCGCAGACAGGCTGCCGCAATGGCTGCCGCCCAGCACCACGTTCGGCGCGCCCATCACGATGCGGTTGCCCAGTGCCATGGCACAGTCGAGCGCCTCACGGGTGCGCGGGAATTCGCTGATGCCCACGCCAAGCGCCTGATAACCGGCGCGGTCGGCCTGCGATTCGTCATCGTGCGAGGCCATCGGCACACCCTGTTTGCGGCACGCCGCCGCCAGTGTTGCGATCAACTGCGGCACCTCGGCCGTGCGTCGCTTGGCGGCCGCCAGTCGTTCACGAAACGTGGCGCCATCGCAGCGGGCGCGCTCGGCATAGCCGGCCAGTTTTTCCGGCAGCGCCGATTTCGCTGCAATCGAGGGCAAGTGTTCATTGAATGCCAGGAAATCGATTTTTCCTGCGGCGATCCACGCCAGCGCGTCGGCCAGGCCATCCAGGTGATGATTTTCGAAACGCAGATGAATGCGGTGATCGCAGTGCGACTGGGCCCGTTGCGCGACCACCTGCTCCAGCAGCGCCAGCGCCGCACTGCGGCCGCGCAGGCCGCCTTCCCAGGAGTAGGTCAGGCCGTGACAGGCCGTGGTGATGCCGTTGGCGACCAGCTGCCGGTCGGTGTCGGCCAGCGCGATATCGTAGGGGAAGGTGGTTTCCGGGCGGGGCTGGATCTGGCGCTCGAACGCATCGCCATGCAGGTCGACGATGCCCGGCAGGATCAGCAGATTGCTGGCATCAAAAATCAGGCCGCCGTCGCCGCCGTCGACGGCATCGATACACGCGATGCGACCGCCGGCCAGCTCAATGTCGGCCTGCTGGAATTCAGCACTGGCGTCGGCCTGGGCAAACAGCCCGGTCCCGCCTCGAAGGGAAAGTCGCATGATGGTCAAAACGTCAAGTGATCGGAAAACTCATCCTAGCGGAAGTTTATGACTGTCCGTTGACATCGTAAGGCGTCATCGGGATTTCATCGGTGTGTGTTTCAATTCGCAATCATTCGACGCCTTGGCCGGATGCGCCAACGGCGTCGCGGCGCAGCGGCAATCGTGATACCGTCACTGGCCGGATCAATGGCGTGCCAACCTGCTTCTTTTAATCTATGACATTCATCCGCAACGCACTTATTGTGACCGCCGATCAAGTTCTTGACGGCACCCTGGCTTTCGATCAGCAGACCATCGTCGCCATCGATGCAGGCCACGTCCATCAAGCCGGACTCGACTGGCAGGGGGATTATTTGCTGCCCGGTATGGTCGAGCTACATACCGACAATCTTGAAAAGCACCTGATGCCACGGCCGAAAGCCTCCTGGCCGGTGCTTCCGGCGATTCTGGCGCACGATGCCCAGATTGCCGCAGCCGGGATTACCACCGTACTCGACGCCATCTCGGTGGGCGATATCGACCGCGACAGCGTGCGCATGCAGACGCTGGAACCCTGTGTCGCAGAGTTGCACCTGGCTGGCCAGGCCGGAATCTTGCGTGCCGACCATTTCCTGCATCTGCGTCTCGAACTGGCCGAGGAACACCTGCTGGCGCTGTTTGCGCCGTTGTTGCAGGACCCGCTGCTGAAACTGGTTTCCCTGATGGATCACACCCCCGGGCAACGCCAGTGGGCCGACATCGATCATTACCGCACCTACGTCAGCGGCAAGCGCGGCTGGAGCGATGCCAAGGTCGAATCGATGATGGGGCATCTGCTCGAGCGCCAGGAGCAGTTCGCCGGCGTCAATCGCCGCGCCGTTGTGGCGCTGTGTCGCGCACTGCCGCGGCCAGTGCCCCTTGCCACGCATGACGACACCACGCCAGCCCATGTCGCCGAGGGCGTCGCCGATGGCGTCGGCATCTCCGAATTTCCCACCACGGTCGCCGCCGCGCGCGCGGCCCGTGCGAATGGGCTTGGCATCATCATGGGCGCACCCAACCTGGTGCGCGGCGGCTCGCACTCCGGCAATGTCGCCGCGGCGGAATTGGCGCGGGCCGATTTGCTCGATGCGCTGTCGTCGGATTATGTGCCGGCCAGCCTGTTGCATGCGGCGTTCCTGTTGCAGCAGCAGGGGTTCAGTTTGCCCAAGGCGATGGCAACCGTGTCGCGCAATCCTGCGCGCATGATTGGCTTGCAGGATCGCGGCGAACTGGCCGTCGGGTTGCGCGCAGATTTTTTACGGGTGCGCATGACGCGAGGGATTCCAGTGGTGCTGGAAACGTGGAAGGGCGGCGCGCGCATCGCGTGATTGGAGGGAACAATCTAGCACGACCGTTCTTTTTCCCCTCTATAATCGAATGACTCTTTTCGTCCACCCCCATCCCGTGAGGTCTCCGTGTCCCTGCCCACCGCCCTGCAAAACCTGACCCTGCCCGTCATTGGCTCACCCCTGTTCATTGCCAGCGGCCCCGCGCTGGTCACGGCGCAATGCAAGGCGGGCATCGTCGGATCGTTTCCCGCGCTCAATGCCCGTCCTGCCGAATTGCTCGACACCTGGCTGGCCGATATCAAGGCCGATCTGGCGGCCTACGCAAGCGCCAATCCGGGTGCCACGGTCGGCCCGATCGCGGTCAACCAGATCGTGCACCAATCCAATGACCGCCTCGCCCACGACGTCGAGATGTGCGTCAAGCATCAAATTCCGATCATCATTTCCAGCCTGCGTGCGCCGCCCAAGGAAATGATGGACGCAATCCACAGTTACGGCGGGATCGTGCTGCACGATGTGATTTCAATCCGGCACGCGCACAAGGCGCTGGAAGCCGGTGTCGATGGCCTGATTCTGGTGGCCGCCGGCGCAGGCGGGCACGCCGGAGCGTTGTCGCCGTTCGCGCTGGTCGGTGAGGTGCGCAAGTTTTTTAGCGGGCCGATTGCGCTGTCGGGCTCGATCGCAACCGGTGATGCGGTGCTGGCGGCGCAAGCCATGGGGGCGGACTTTGCCTACATCGGCTCGCGCTGGCTGGCGACCACCGAATCGAATGTCGACGATGCTTACCGCCAGGCGATTCTCGAATCGACCGCCGCCGACATCGTGTACACCAATTTGTTTACCGGGGTACATGGCAATTATCTGAAGAAGTCGATTGTCGCCGCCGGACTTGATCCGGATGCGCTGCCGGTGGCCGACAAGACCGCGATGAATTTCGGTTCCGGCAGCAGCACCAAGGCCAAGGCCTGGCGCGATATCTGGGGCGCCGGGCAAGGTGTGGGCTTGATGGATGAAGTATTGAGCGTGGCTGAAGTGGTCGCCCAGCTCAAGGCTGAATATCTGGCGGCCCGGGCGCGCCTGGCACTCTAGCGGCCGGGTAGGTGCGCTTGCGAACGGACAGCGCGGCGCCGATGCAGCACAGTCAGCGACGTTGCGTATCCCGGTAACGGGTGATGCACGATGTAACAAGGCCGGTGCGGCTGCCGCGTCGCGATTATGTTGCAGCTTCACCGTTGCCTGCCGCGCTGTGCGATGCGGGCCATCTTTCTTTGAGGGAATCATCATGACCAAAGCGACCTTGCGTGCCGTTTTTCTTTGCCTTGGGACGTTGTTGGCAAGCGTTGTCCATGCGGGCGAAATCGACATCTATGAACACCCGGATTTTGGCGGGCGCGCGATCGCTTTGCGCGACACCACGCCGAGCCTGGGACGGGTTGGATTTAACGACAAATCGTCCAGCATCGTGGTTCGTTCCGGAAAATGGGAAGTCTGCAGCGATGATAATTTCAACGGCTTCTGCGCCATTCTCGATCGTGGCGAATACCGTCGGCTTGATGGGCGCTTGAACGATCGCATTTCATCGGCGCGCGAAGTCGATGGCCGCGACCGGGACGATGGACGCGGCGATCGCGATGCTGATCGGGGCGGCCCGCGCCACAACGGTGGCTGGGAACGTGGTGAACCGAACTCTGCGGCGCGCGTGGTTCTATTTTCCGAAGATGGCATGCGCGGACGCAGTGTTGCCATCACCAGCAATGTCGTGACGCTGGCCGATGCCGGATTTAACGACGCTGCCGCATCGCTGGTAGTCGAGGGAGGCTATTGGGAAGTGTGCTCGGATCGGGACTTCCGCGGCCAGTGCCGGGTGCTTGCGCCGGGCGAATATCGTCACCTCGAACCGGCGATGTATCGATCGATTACGTCGGTGCGCATGGCGCAGCGCTTTGATCGGGGCAGCGAGGAGCGCCAGAGCGGCGTCGAGTTGTTTACCGCCCCCAATTTTGGCGGGAACCGGTATCCGGTGAACCAGGACTTGAGCAATTTTCAGCAGGGCGGCTTCAATGACCGGATCGCGTCGGTGGTGATTTATGGCGGGCAATGGGAGATGTGCGTGGATGCCAATTTCCGCGGCCAATGCGTGGTATTCGGCCCGGGCCGGTATGCCAATCTGGGTGGATTGAGCGGGCAGCTTTCGTCGATTCGTCGCGTCAACTAATTAGTCTTTGAAAGGGTGGTGGCGACAATGAACCAACGACATCCTGGACCTCTCAGGCACGCCCTGCTGGCATTGTGTTTGCTGGCATCCAGTGCAGCGATTTACGCCGCTTCCGACGCTGTCGCATTGAAAGAGAAGTACGTCGAGCTTGGGCCGAAACTGGTCGGCAATCAGTTCAAACGTCCGCTGGTGCTCGAATCCACCGATGCCTCGAATACGCTCAAGGGCGACATCTACGCCGTGCTCGACCATCCGTTTGGCGCGGTCAGCAGCGCCTTGACCGGCCCGACCCATTGGTGCGACGTGTTGATTCTCCATCTGAACACCAAGCAGTGCATTGCCACCACCACCGTCAGTGGCACGGTCATTGACGTCAGCATCGGGAAGAAATCGGACCAGCCTGTCGCCGACGCCTACCAGGTCGCCTTTGCGTTCAAGCAGGGCAGTGCGACGGCAGACTATTTCGATGCGCGACTCACGGCTGCCAAAGGCCCGCTTGGCACCAGCGATTACCGCATTGTGCTGGAAGCGGTGCCGGCGCCGGACAACAAGACCTTCATCCACCTGACCTACTCCTATACCTTCGGACTGGCCAGCAAGATCGCCATGAAAGGCTATCTCGCCACGGTTGGCGCCGACAAGGTTGGCTTTACCAGCGAGGGCAAGCAGGCCGACGGCAAGCCGGAATACATCGGTGGCATGCGCGGCGTAGTGGAGCGCAATACGATGCGCTATTACCTCGCCATCGACACATTCCTGGGCGCGCCTGGCAGCGACCAGCTCGACAAGCGTTTGCAGGGCTGGTTCGCAGCGTCCGAGGAATATCCGCGCCAGCTGCATGAAATCGAACGCGCCGAGTACATCGAGATGAAGCACCACGAAGTGCAGCGCCAGCAAGCTGCCAAATAGCGAATCCAGATGGTGTGCCGGGCTTGAATTTCAAGGCCCGGCGCAGCCATCCCGGCAAAAATAAAGTCGCTGGAAAATCCCTTGAAAAACGCCTGGCCGGGTTGATATGAGACTCAGCGGAATGCTCCACGGAGGTCCGCCCAACCCATATCGCTTCACTTTCAAAAGGATATTCTCATGCGTACTTATGACTTCGCCCCACTCTATCGTTCCGCCATTGGCTTCGACCGTCTGGCACATCTGTTTGACGAGGCGCAACGCGCCGATGCCCAGCCAAGCTACCCGCCCTACAACATCGAACTGGTCAGCGAAAATCGCTACCGGATTGCAATGGCGGTAGCCGGTTTTGAACGGACCGAACTGGATATCGAAGCAGAAAACGATACTCTCAAGATCATCGGCCGCAAACCACGCGAGGAAGCCAAGCGGACATTCCTGCACCGCGGTATTGCAGCGCGCGATTTCGAGCACAGCTTCAAGCTGGCCGATCACGTCCGCGTGCTGAGCGCCCGTCTCGACAATGGCTTGCTCAACATCGAATTGCTGCGTGAAGTGCCGGAAGCGCTCAAGCCGCGCAAGATCGCCATCGATGCGGAAAACAACCTGCAATCGATTGACCAGCGTCAGGCCGCCTGACCGGTTGGCGTAACAAAAAATCCCCGTCACCGTCGCTGGTGGCGGGGATTTTTTTATGCGCGTGCATCAGGCCGCCAGCGCCATCCGTTGCTCCGCCAGCAGCGCAAACACCTCGTCTTTCGACAGCACATAGCGCTCCATCAGGGCGTCCTTCAAATGCGCGATGGCGCCCTCGTGCGCATGCATTGCCGCCAGCGTCGCGCTGTACAGTTCGTCGGCCTTGGCCTCCACCTGTTTGAGCATGTCGCTGTGGGAGCCGTCCTGACGCAATTGGGCGTAATCGAGTTTGGAGCGGGAATACATCGACAGGCGCGTCACCATCAGGGTCAGTAGCTTGGTGGCTTTTTCGATGTCATTCATGCTGCCCATCGAAATCCCGCGTGCGCCATAAAACAGTTCTTCCGCGGCGACGCCCCCGTATAGCTGCATGACGTCCTGTTCCAGTTCGTCCAGCGTCTTCAGCGGTGCGTCGTCGACCGACTGCAGCACATAGCCCAGTGCGCCAATTTTCGAAATGGATTCGGTGCTGATCTTGAGCAGATCGGAGCGCTGCCGGATCGCATCGAGCGATAGGCCTTGCCGCAGCATCGGATCAATCTGCATCACGAAATGGCCCAGCTCATGAATCGCGACGCGCTCGCGCTGCCGGCTTTTTTCTGCGCTGGTGGCGCGGTCGGTCAAGCCGATGGTGGCGCGCTCGAAGGCCCGCACCAGCACATCGGTGCTGATGGTGCGTTGCTCCTGAATCGCGATCCGGCTGGCGCTGTCGACCACCGTTTCGAGCAGGGCCGGGCTGAGATTGGCAGTGACCCGCGCGACATGGTCGAGATCAAGATCATTCCAGTCGACGCAGTCAGCCGCTTTGCGCGACAGGAACACCTTCAGGATGTCATGCCGCTCGCTGCGATTGGGCAGCCTGAAATTGATCTTCACCGAAAAGCGCCGCAGCATGGCCTCGTCCATCGGGCTGTTGGCATCGTCGAAATTCGACGCCACGATCCAGATCACGCCGGCGCCTTCGCTGCTGCGAATTCCGTCGAGCAGGCCGAGCAAGGTGTTGGCGGTGTCGTCCTCCCATTTCTTGTCGCTGCGTCCGCGCGGCATGAACAGGCTTTGCGCTTCATCGAGGAAGATGATGCAGTTGCCTTCCTTGCAGGCCTTCTTGTGGAGCCGGTGCAAGGCGTTGGCGCCGCCGCCCACCAGGCCGGATTCCAGGCCGGAGCCGGACGCCTGGATCAGTGCGACGTTGAGACGTTTCGCCAGGTACCCGACCAGCCGCGTCTTGCCGGTCCCGGCCGGTCCGGTCAGCATCACATTGAAAGGCTTGTCGATGTTATGGGCGCGGTACAGGCTGCGGTTGCGGATCATGTCTTCAAGATGGGCGACTTCCTGCTTGATGTCGGCCATGCCAATCAAATCATCCATGTCGCCGGGAATGTCGCCGGGCCGGATCACGGCGGCTTTGGCACTGCTGCCCGGCAATCCGTTCTTCACCGCCAGGCACAGAAACAGCATGATGCCCAGGGTAAGGATGCTGAACAGATTCTTGAGCACATAGGTTTCGATCGCATCGAAGGCGCCCTTGTTGTTGCTTAAGGCAGCTGCGTGCGTGGCCAGGAATTCATCGCTGGCAATCGAATACGGAATGGCATTCTTGAGCAAGACTTCACGTTCGAGATTGACGTGCGTATTGATCGGCACCTTGACGATGTGCAGGCTTTGTTCATCCTTGAATTTGAAGACATAGCGCGGAAACTCGGCCTGCGGCTGGGCGATGCGCAAATACTCCAGGCGCGCCTTCTGGCTGACCAGAGACTGGATCTCGGTGACGTCCTGGGATTGCAGTAGCGCGACCTTGTCTTGCGGCGGCGCGGCGCGGTAATTGCCGATTGCCGACGCCAGCAGCGCGAAACAGAAAATCGCCAGAGGCAGATAGAAACGCTTGAAGGACTGATGCAGTTTTGCGAAATTTGGCATACGAAAACCTGACTTGCAGATGGGAGAAGGACGGTTGCCGGAGCACAAAATTTACCGGCGACGCATTACTCTACACGTCCAGGGGTGGCTCTGCAGGCCGGATCGCGCGAAATAGCAGTCTTGCAATGCTGCCCTACGCAACGATGTGCGGGCCCGCCGCGCCATTTCCCCATGCTATCAATTTCCTCTGCGCAAGATAAGCGCCGCGACGATATTTTCGGGGCCTGTAATGATCCCGTCACAAATCCACCCTACACTCCGTTTCCTATTCGCAACATCGTGATCATTCACACCATGTCGACATTCCTCTTGAAACCAGCGGCCCGCTTGATTCCGACAACTCTGCCCGGCAAGCCGGGCCGGGATCATGCCGCACCGATCGACGTTCTGGCAATTGCTGCGGCGACGTTGCTGCCATGAAGACATGGCGTTCGCAGCTTGAGCACTCGCTGCGGGAACGCAAGTCTTTCTCCAGAAATGGCATGGCCTTGTTGTTGTTGTGGCCATGCATCAGTTTGGTGTTGGGCATCGTACTGTGGAATAAGACACTGGGCGGCATCGAGCAGGATCACCAAGTGCTGGAGCAGACCGCCCTGAAAAATTCCGGCGCGTTGGCGCGTTCCTATGCGCGCTATGTGGCGCGCACCATCGAGCAGATGGACCAGATCACGATGCACGTCAAATATGATCTGGAATCGACCGGCAAACCGCTGCAACTGGAAAAAATGGTGCAGAGCGGACTGTTCACCGCACCGCAATTTTCGCGCGTCTTCATCGCCAACCGCGATGGCCTGGTGGTCAGCAGTTCGACGCCGCTGAATCATCCGCTATCGATTGCCGACACCAGCTATTTCCGTTTTCACAAGAACAACAACTCGACCGCACTGCGCATGGAACAGCCAACCGTAGCGGGCGGCGGCCGCGGCAGCAAGACCATGGTCGAGTTTTCGCGTCGCCTTGAAGCTGCCGACGAGTCATTCGACGGCGTGGTGGTGATCGCGGTCGACGCGGTGTATCTGCTCTCGTTCTACGACCACCTAACCTTTGGCAATGCGGGGCTGATCGCGCTGTCCGGCGCCGACGGGGCGTTACGCGCCGCGCGCGTTGGCGCAGCCGAAAACGATCTGACGCTGGTCTGGACGATTCCGGCCAGTGACAGTGGCGTGGTGCTGGAAAAGGGCGAGGCGTTCGCCGATCAGACCGCCCGTTATGTTGGATGGCAGGCGGTCGGCTCCTATCCGTTTGTGGCAATCGCGGGGTTGTCGCGGCAGGAGGTATTCGCGCCGTATCAGGAAACCTGGAACGCCTACCGCCGCTTTGCCTTTGTCGGCAGCGTGTTCCTGTTCTTTTTCGCGGTCGTTGCAATGCTGCTGTCGGCCCGGCTGGGCTGGCGCAAGCAACAGGAGGCGCAGATCCGCGCCAGCTACCGGATCGCCACCGAGGGTGGCAATGATGGCTTCTATTTGCTGCAGCCGGTGCACAATGCGCGCCAGATCATCATCGATTTCGTGATCATTGATTGCAACGAACGCGCAGCGATATTTTTCGGCGTCGAAAAGGACCGTTTGCTGGGCGCGCGTTTTTCGGCCAGATATGACCCGGAATACTTTGTCGTCGTGCTGCAGTCGCTGGTGATGGCCATGCGCACCGGCTTTTACGAGGACCAGTACGAAGTGCCGCCGGAGAGTCCGTTGCGCATGAAGTCGGTTCGTCGTCGCATGGTGCTGACCGGAACCCACCTTGCCCTGACCTTGCAGGACACCAGCTATGCCACGCTGCACAAGGCCGAACTGTCGCGTGTTGCGAAACAGGATGAATTGACCGGCCTGTCCAATCGCAGCGGGCTGATGCTGGCGTTGCCACCGGCCCTGGCCTTGGCGGTCAATGGCAACCGCATGGTGGCGGTGCTGGTGGTCGGACTGGACGACTTCAAGAACGTCAACGATGCACATGGACATTCGGCTGGCGATGAGCTGCTGCGCAGCGCCGCGCGACGCCTGCAGGATCTGCTGGGACCTGGCGACCTGGTGGCGCGTCTGGGCGGCGATGAATTCGCGCTGATCCTGGAAAACCTGACGCATGACCAGGAGGCCAACAACTTCGCCGAACGGATTTCGCAGGCGTTCCACCAGCCCTTCAATCTGGCGGCGGCAACGGTCAGGCTGACGGCGTCGATCGGCATCGGCGTGGCACCGCGCGATGGGGCGGATGCCGAGAGTCTGCTCAAGAATGCCGACATCGCCATGCACTCGGCCAAGTCGGGCGGCAAGGGCCGCTTCCGCTTCTACGATCCGCAACTGTTTGAAGTCCTGCGCATTCGACTCGATACCGAGCAAGCGTTGATGCGCGCCATCGACAGCGACGAAATCCAGTTGTTTTACCAGCCGCGTGTCGATACCCGTAGCGGCGAGATGCGCAGCATGGAGGCGCTGGTGCGCTGGATGCGTCCCGGCCACGGCATGGTGTCGCCGCTTGAATTTATCCCGCTGGCGGAAGAAACCGGATTGATCCTGCGCCTGGGTGAAGTCATCATCGAGCGGGCATTTGAGCAATTGGTGCAATGGAAAACGCAGGGACTGCCGCTGTTGCCGGTGTCGATCAATGTCTCGGCGCGCCAGTTCAGCGAGGGCAATATCGACCGGTTCCTGGCAGCCTGCCTGAAGCGATTTGCCATCGATCCTTCGCTGATCGAGATCGAAATTACCGAGTCGGCCACCATGGGCGACAATGCCGACACCATTGCAGAACTGATCGCGATCCGGGCGCTTGGCATCAAATTGTTCATCGATGATTTCGGTACCGGTTATTCATCGCTGTCGCAATTGCAGCGTCTGAAAATGGACTCACTGAAAGTGGACCGCAACTTTACCGCTGAACTGTGCCGGACCACCGAAGGCGAAGTGTTCTTCAAGGCGATTGTCTCCATGGCGCACGCATTGGGCATGACGGTGGTGGCTGAAGGGGTCGAAACGGCGCAGGAATTGCGTGTACTGCAAATGCTCGACTGCGACGAAGTGCAGGGCTATCTGATTTCGCGGCCACTGCCGGCGGCGGCTATTCCAGCGCTGCTGCGCCAGCGGTTTCTGTTTGCGATCGGGTTGGAATCGCCGGTCCTGGTCTGAGCCGCACCAACACCCGGTCGCGCCCAGCCCAGGAGACCACCCGCGATGCCGTCAGGCGTGGTGCCGAACGCGTCGCCACGCAGACCCCGCCACGGCGGTCAGGCCGGCCAGCAACATCGCCCATTCGGCCGGTTCCGGCACCGGTGCGACACGTAGCGCACCGACCAGCGCAAGCGATGGGAACGTGTCGTTGGCCGATCGCTGGTCCAGCCCGATTGCCAAGTAGTTCAGTGCCGCTCCGCCGGCGATGCCAAAGTCCGACAATTGACATCCTCCCCGCCCTCAGCCTGACGGCTGGCGCTTGCGCGCAAAGGACGGGGATTCCTATTGCGCATACAAAACCTCTTGCATGTCGCTTCGGTGGGTTCCTGCTGCTGACGGCCTGACAGCGCCGTTCACTTCACAGGCGATCCGGGCCGTGTCCGGCCCTTCTTCATTGCTCGGTTGAGACAGTTGCGCCAGGGCGCGATCCAGCACATTGATCGCGCCCACCACATCAGCATTGTTCTCGTACCAGCACACGGTACACAGAAATTCCGACTGGCTTTTGCGATTATCCTTGTCGACATGCCCGCAGCACGGGCACGTCTGGCTGGTGTGGTGGGCCGGCACCTGCATGAAAAACCCGCCGTTCCAGTAGAGCTTATATTCAAGCTGCCGGCCAAACTCGCCCCATCCTTGGTCGAGAATCGCCCGATTCAATCCCGCCTTGGCACGCACGTTCGTACCTGGGGTTTCAATCGTGCCTTTCGCCGACGCGGTCATATGCACGATCTTCAAGTCTTCGACGGCGACCAGCGCGTGGTTGTTGCTGATGGTCGTTGTCGTCTTGTGCAGGAAGTCGTTTCTTACGTTGCCAATGTCAACGTGAATTTGCGTTACTTTGGCCTTGGCTTTCTTCCAGTTGCTGCTGAATTTGACTTTCCTGCTCATCCGGCGCTGGTATTTCGCCAGGCGCTGTTGGTGTTTCTTGAAACTGTCCAATGGTGCGATGTAAGAGCCATCCGACAGGGTGGCGAAGCGGGCAATACCCACGTCGACACCGACGGCGTCGGTTGCCACCGGCACCTGTTCTGCGACTTCGCGCTCGGTCTGAATCGAGACGAACCACTTGCCGGCTTTTGACGAGACGGTGATGTTCTTGATGGAGCCTACGATGTCGCGGCTGTTACGGTAGCGGATCCAGCCTAGTTTGGGCAGGAAGATCCGGGCGTTGCCCGGTTCCACCTTGAATTGCTTGGCGTCCGGATAGCGGAAGCTGTCACCGCGGCCCTTCTTCTTGAACGTTGGGAAGTCGGCGCGGCCGGCAAAGAAATTCTGGTATGCCCGATCGAGGTCTTTCAGCGCGTGCTGTAAAGGATGGTTGGGAGCGTCAGCCAGCCACGGGGTTTCGCTGCTGTGGCGCCAGCCGGTGAGCAACTTCGCCATCGATTCGTAGCGAATGAACTTGCCGCCGGCTGCGCGATTCTCCTGCTGTATTGCCAATGCCTTGTTGAACACGAACCGGCAGGCGCCGCCGAAGCGTCGCAGCTGGCGCTGGTGCAGGCCGTTGGGCATCAGTTCGTATTTGAAGGCTTGGCGTCGGAGCATGATTGGAAGATACAGACTCAACGTCGATCGTGACAAGAGTAAGGCGAAAACAAATGCAAGGCCGGCACCGCCGTCCGCGTTATCCTTGCCCGCCCTGAACGACGAGGTTTGTCACGCATTCCGATCAACCAGGGCCACGTTGACCGAAAAGCCGTTGGCAGTGAAGCCGGTGCTGCTGCTCAGGTAGCGTTTTTGAGTGAAACCGATTGCCACGTCGAGCGTATCGGGTGCACCGAGTTCAAACAATGCCAGATCGGCGCCGCTGCCGTTGTAAGCCAGATTGTCGGTAAAGCCGAGCAGGAAGCTGGCGCCGGGCGAGGTGGAGAAGACATAGGTGCCAACGTCCTTGTCGGTCAACGCTGTTGTCAGCGTGCTGTTGGTGGTGAAGGCGCCGCTCGAGGCATTCAACGCATAGGCAAAGTCGTTGTCGGCGAATGTATATCCGGCGACCGTTATGCTGGCGTGGGCGCCCGTGATGGCGAACACGGTGCCCGCCAACGCGATCCTAAGAAGGTGTTTTGCATGCATGAGATTTCCTTGAAGACTGTTGCGATTGACATCGTCGATGCCAGCATGAAGGCTACTGAAGGTCATCGGATGCATCGAGGGACTCGACCGCTCGCGATATCGCCGCTGACGGATTTGGCGACTCCGTCCGGGAAATAAAAGACATGGTTGACGGCCGGATCACCTGAAAACTGTATTGGCGGCGTCGTTTGTGGAACTAATAAAACAATTCGAACGCTGACGCCGTGGGTTCGCTGTTCTGGCGGCGTGCAGCGACGCGTTGCGCCTTATTTGACGGGAAGTTGTTGGCGCCATTGCTCCAGATACGCAGCGATCGGGGCCGGACTGGAGATTTGCGGATACGAATGCAGCACGACCTGTTGTTTGCCGGCGCGCACGCGGTCGCTCTGTTCCCAGCGCGTGATCAGGTTGCTGGCCTTCTGGAAGGCCTGGTCGAATGACCGACTGGCGGACACCGACTCCTTGAAGAATGCCCGCCCGAAATACGTGAAGTCATTGTCGTCGGCGCAACCAAACGAGCTCCGGTCATAGCGGGCCGCAGCGATGATCAGGGTGTGGTCATCCTTGAGCGGCGCCACGAATCCACCCGCGTAACAGGCCGAAATCACGATGACCTTCCAGCGAATGCGCTGTTGCTTGAGCAGTGTTGCCAGGTCCCCGGCGGACAAGGGCGGCAAATCCATGCCCAACTGCGCCAGCGACAGAACATGATCCGGTGAACCGTGGCTGGTCAGGAACAGGAACAGGATGTCCTTGTCGCGGTCCATTTTTGCGGCGATCGCCGCCAGCGTTTCGCGTACGCTGGTGCCGGTTGCCATGGGAGTTGTCTGGACCGTATTGCGGCTGTTGATCAGCACCACCGAGCGGCCCTCGGTATGAAAGTCGCGGTCGAACTGATTTCGCACGAACTCCACCTCGCGCCGAAACACTTCCTGGGTACCGTCGCCGGCCACGCCCAGAAAATACATGCCGATCCGGTTGGGGTCAGATGGCGCGATGGTTGCGAGGGACTTGTCGAGTAGCGGACGCTGTGCATACAGCGCGACTTCAACCTGCCGTTCGATCAGGGCTTGTTGGGCGGCGCTTTGTGCGCGCACGTCCGGGAGCGCTGACAACAGCGCCCCCAGCAGGACGACTTGCAAAATGATCGGGTGCATCCGGGACTCGCAGATCGGAACGGTGACAGCCGAAATCATACCAGATCAGGCGTGGGTGCGGCGCTCCGGCAGTGCTCAGGCGTTCGGGAGTCTGCCCTGCAACGGCGTGGCCGCAGTGATCGCGTAGCCTTTTTCGAGAATTTGCTGTTCGGACGCCGCGATCGCGTAGGCCGTGTTGGCCTCGCTGTCACCCAGCTCGATACCACGTGAAACGTCTTGCCAATCGATATTGACGACTTCCTCGGGGATGAGCTCGCCTTCCGGCACAGCCAGATAGGAAAATTTTCCTTCGGATTCCATTCTTTTATAGAGATCAACGCGCATCGGATTTTCCTTATTCCATGTTTGTCCTGGTCTGACCGGAGGGGGTGTAAAAGGTTGCCGCGTGCCGTGTATCGCCAGCGATACATTAAAACTGAAAATTTATTGATACTTGGTTATTTTCTGTGCCTAACACCTGTCGTTCCTGCGATTGCTGGCGTTATGCTGCAGTGACCAACCGTCAAACCATCCTGTCTAATTTAGCCCATGCACCTACGACTCGTTCATTTTCTTTCACTGGCCATGCTTGGCTGCGTAGCATTGACGCTGCTGACCATCGGTGTGCTCGAGGCGCGCGCGGTACGCGACAGCCTGTCGATGGCGCTGTCGGCTGGCGCAGAGAGCAATGGCTGGAATCTGCGTGTGGCCTTGTGGGTCGGTATCCTGGTTGCACTTACGGTCGGGTTTGCCCATGCAGTGGCGAGTCGGTGGACTCGGCCCTTGCATCAGCTGCGGGCAGCACTGAAGCGCATTGCGCAGGGGCAGCTCGGAACCCGCTTGCCAGAGCGCGGCAACAGCGAGATTGCCGAGGTGATTCGCGATATCAACCGCATGGCCTGCGCGCTGCAACAAGTGGAGCGTTCGCGGCGGACGTGGATGGCAGAAATCTCGCATGAATTGCGCACCCCGCTGACGGTGTTGCGCGGCGATCTTGAGGACCTCATCGATGGTGCGCGCCCCCTGCAGGTGGAGGCGATGCGAGCACTGCTCAGCGAAGTGCTGGCACTGGGTACCGTGGTTAACGATCTGCATCTGCTGGCGATGTCGGATCTGGACGCATTGCCCTGCCATTTCGAAGACATCGATGCCGCCGCTCTGGTGCGACAAGTGAGCGAGCGCTTCTCGCGGCGGGCGCTCGCCAAAGGCATCACATTGCGCTGTGAAATACCATCGAAAGGTTCCATGCACACACGCTGGGATGGCATCCGCGTGACGCAATTGCTGATTAATTTGCTGGAGAACAGTTTGCGTTATACAGACGCCCCGGGCTGTATCGAAGTGCGTCTGCATCCCAGCGGCAAGCGCCTGGAGCTCGAGGTTTTCGACAGCGCACCCAATGTTCCCGCCGACATCCTGCCGCGGCTGTTTGATCCGCTGTTTCGCGCCGATCGCGCGCGTAGCCGGGCGTGCGCAGGGAGCGGGCTTGGGCTCGCCATTTGTGCCGCCATCGTGCGCGCGCATCAGGGACGCATTGAGGCCGGCCCGTCGCCGCTGGGGGGATTGCGGGTGGTGGTTGGACTTCCGCGCGATCCGCACGCCGATTGATCCCACCACCGTACAAGAAATGGCCCTGTGCGACGCAACGGCGGTAAAGCGATCGATCCTCGTGGTTGACGATGAGCCGCACATCGCATGCCTGCTGCGCGACTATTTGCAGGCGAATGGATTTGCTCCGGAAATTATCGCGGACGGCAATGTCGCGGTAGCGCGGGCGAAAGCCACCGCGCCGATCGTCGGTGCGCCGGGTGCCGAACTGCCGCCGCCGCCGCAGGCATTAAGGGTTAGCGTCATGGCGATGGCGGAGCAAGAATGAACGGAATTCGGGTTAAGCAAACGCAGCAGGGGCATGGTGAGGTCTCCTGAGAAGTGATAAAGCCGGCCGCCGGCGCTGTTGCGGCCAGCGTCGTCGTTAATGATACGGCGGGGGCGTCATGCTCCCGGTTTTTTGCGGCGAATCTTTTGGCACGCAGGCAAGCGGCTTGACTGCGGGGGCTCGACAGGTGCCGTTGACTTCGCCTTTGGGCCCGGTGAAGCTGCAGGCGGCGTCGCTGGCGACGGTTTTGCATGCGGCCAGTGCCTCAGCGGGTGGTGTTGATTGCTGCGCAGTCGCAGTGCCTACTGAAAATGCAGCAATGATGGCAAACGATGCCATGCCGCGGAACATGTGAATCCCCATCATGAAATCCTCCCTGGTAGTGAAGTGGCGGTGTGACGTCACCTTGCCCCAAGGATAGAAGCGGAATGTAAAGAAATTGTGGAGCTTTAGGGTTTCTCGCCAGAAGAAGTATTTTCCGACAGGATGCGCGGTGGACCCGCGTTGCCAAATTGCACCAGTCGGCCCAGCGGCGCCTCGACCCAGCGAAAAAACAGTGCTCCAACGCACAAACTGGCCGCCCACGCGCACAACATGCCGAGCGCCTGAAGCCACGGGTCGGATGGCACGAAGCGTGTGAACCAGGCATTGACCAGCAAGCAAACCGCGAAATGTGTCAAGAAGACCGAATAGGAAATGCGCCCCATTGCGCTGATCCATGTCATGTGCGCAGTGGTGCGCTGGCCCGGCGTAAAGCGTGACCGGCTCATCAGCAGCAAGGCGATTGCGACTGCCACCGCAAGTGCGATACGGCTGCGAAAATCGATCATCAGTGCCAATACCGCCGGCACCAGGATCACGCCGAACGCCAGCGTTGCCTTGCCGGTGCCGTGGCGCGGATCACGCGCCCACCAGGCAATCGCTCCGAGTCCATAGCTGCCGAAAAAATATGGCGCCCAATCGTCCAGCCATGGCAGTCGATTGAACCAGAGCAAGGACAATGCCGCGAGCACCGCCACCAGCGCTGGCATGACCCACAGCACAGGCCTGCCAGCGAGCAGCTTTCCGGTCGACCACAGCAGTAACGTCATCAGTGCATATAGCTGGAAATCGATCGCGACATACCATGCTCCGGCAGCAATCGAGTCGTAGCCGAGCACGCTATGCAGCAGCAACGCATGCGAGGTTAGCTGGGCAAGTCCGGGCAGCGGAGAAATGGATGCGTGTGTCATGGACTGGCGGGCCAGCTCGCCGGCGCCGACGGTCAGCAGCGTGGCCACCAGAAATGGCGGCACCAGTTTCAGGTAGCGACGCCAGACCGCACGCCAGGGGCGCGGCATGCCGGGCGCACCATGTGGCGAGAGTGATCGGGCCGCCAGAAAACCGCCGATGACGAGGAATACCTGCACCGCCAGGCGGCCGTGTTGGTCCAGCCAGTCAATGGTCGCGGGGGCGATCAGCGCGACCTTATCGGACATCGGGCCGTAAAACGCCAGATGGTGCAGCACGATCAGTTGCACTGCGATGCTTTTGAATAATTCGATTGAGCGAAACGGCGGGTTGCGTTCGGTGCTCCCGGCGCTGCGGTTGAAGTCCTGGGAGGCAGACATCGTTGTCTCCGGTTTCGGTGAAGCGCGAATCATACTCCGCCATGCGTATTTCCCCGCCAGCCAATGCATGAGCCGGCGGCATGAAGAAATGGATCAATTTAGGTAGTCATTCGGCGCGTCCTTGCTTAGAATCCTTTCGCATTGACCCAACGCACACCTATTCGTCATGAAAATACTGGGGACCGAACGACTTGTCTTGCGCTCCATTGAGACGAATGACGCACCTTTTTACTTGCGTCTGGTCAACGAACCGTCCTGGCTCCAGTTTATTGGCGACAAGGGCGTGCGGACGCTGGCCGATGCCCGCACCGCAATCCGCACCGGCCCCATGGCGATGCAGGAACGGCTTGGATTCAGCCTTTCCTTGTGCGAACTGAAGGGCAGTGCCGTGGCCATCGGCCTGTGCGGCCTGATCAAGCGCGACAGCCTGCCCGAAGTGGATATCGGATTTGCATTCCTGCCGGAATTCTGGGGCGAGGGCTATGCTTTCGAAGCAGCCAATGCGGTGATCGACCATGGCGTGCGACGCCTTGGCCTGAAGCGGTTGATGGCGATCACGTCCCCCGACAACACGAATTCAATTCGACTGATCGAACGCCTGGGACTGTGTTTCGACCGTATCGTCGAACTGCCCGCACAAGGCGGGGAGAGCCGCCTGTTCGTCAGGGATTTCGACAATCCCTGACAGCATCTTTGCGCAAATCAGTAGCCGTCGTCAGAATCGATCAGTGAGAGCGCACGCTCTGCCGTATCCGTGATTGCCCACAGATAGTCGCTCTTGATCTGCTCATTGTGGTTGCAAAAATTCTCCAGTCCGTCACCACAGATCAACATGGTTTGCGCGTGCAAATGGGCAATCAGTTTGCGCAGCTCCTCGCGATTTTGTTTGCGGTGCATATAAACCACTAATTTCTCGGTTGCCATTCTATTCTCCAAAGCATGTTGGGTTTTTAATTTGGATATGGGAATCCTGACCCGGAATTCGTCCGCTGCCGCTTTTTTATCAATGTCAGATTCGCATTTTTGCGGTCTCATGAAAATAAACGCGGTCTTGTGGCCTTGGCCCAACGATAGCAATTTGAATGGATCGGCAACATCTGCAAAACGAGGACAGATTCTGTGGGAATAAAGCGCGTTGTGTGTCGGGGTTCCACTACAAAATCGCGCCGCCTGCCGCCTGCCGCCTGCCGCCTGCCGCCTGGCAAGGATGGGAACGCTATTTCACCAGCCCGTGTTCCAGCGCATAGCGCGCCAGTCCGGTATTGCCCTTGAGTCCGGTTTTTTCGAGGATGCGCGCCCGATAGGTCGTGACCGTGCTCGGGCTGAGATGCAGTTGGCTGGCAATGTCCACCAGCGTGACGCCGGCAGCGAGCAGCTTGAATACTTCCATTTCTCGATTCGACAATGTGTCATGCGGCAATCCGGCGCTGCCGCCCATCATGTCGGCCAGGCGCTCGACCAGCCCGGAGCTGACATACTTGCGTCCGGTCGCTGCGGTACGCACCGCTTCGACCATGACATTGGCAGGACAATCCTTGGTCAGGTAACCGGCGCCGCCGTAGCGCAGGGTGCGCACCGCATACACTTCTTCGGAGTACATGCTCAGGATCAGCACCGCCATCTTCGGCCGTTCGGCGCGCAGCTGCTTGAGCAGTTCAAGGCCGTTCTTGCCCGGAAGTGCGATGTCGACCAGTGCGACATCGAAGGTCTGCGCCTCGACCAGCTGCATGGCCTCGGAAGCCGAGCCGGCTTCGCCGGTGACCCGGATATCGTGGGCCGTATCGAGCATGAGCCGAACGCCGTTGCGCACCACCAGATGGTCGTCGACCAGCATCACGCGGATCGGTGTGGCACTCATGGCATCTCCTGCAAGGGCATGTTCACGGAAACTTCGGTCCCGCCGCCCGGTTTGCCGCAGATGCGCACGCTGCCGCCGAAATGGCCGACCCGCTCCTGCATCCCGACCAGTCCCCACGAACGCTGTTCATGGATGCGCGCGGCGTCCAGGCCAATCCCGTCGTCCAGAATGGCGACATGCAGCTGCGTGCGCGAGCGGGTCGCGCGCAGCTCCACGCGTGACGCGCGGGCATGGCGATGGACGTTGGTCAGGGCTTCCTGCACGACCCGAAACAGGGCAATGCTGCGGTCGGGATCCAGCTCCGTGGCGGCGGCGGTGTCATCGATCGACACGGACCAATCCAGCCCGGCACTTTTCGCGGTGCGCTCGACCAGCCACTCGATCGCCGACCAGATTCCCAGTTCATCCAGCACGCTCGGTCGCAGGTCGGTGATGACGCGGCGCACCGTGCCAATGGCGCTGTCGGCCAGCCGTGTCGCTTCCAGCAACTGCGCATCGATGGTGAGGTCGTTGCGTCGGGCCTGGTCTGCCGCCACCGACAGATAGGCCCTGATTCCGGTGAGCAGACCGCCGAGCTCGTCATGAATTTCGCGCGCGATCCGCTTGCGCTCCTCTTCCTTGATCCGCTCCTGATGCGCGCTGAGCATGCGCAGCGTTTCCTGCGAGTCGCGCAATCCCTGCTCGGCCTCACGGTGCTCCGTGATGTCGAGATAGGAACCCACCATGCGCACCGGCGTATTGAATTCGTCGCGGATGATCTTGCCCCAGACCCGCACGTGCCGCACGCTCCCGTCGGCGCGCAGAAGGCGCCGCTCGCTGCGGTAGTCGCGGCCTTCATGGATGCAGCGCCAGAACAGGGCCGCCGCGGCGCCGCGGTCGTCCGGATGGGTCAGCTGGTTGGCCAGTGCGACGGTCGGCTTGAGCGATTGCGGCGGCAGGCCGCAGATCGTGAAAATCTCGTCGGACCAGCGTAGCGTCTCGGCGGCAATGTCATAGACCCAGCTGCCCAGCTGGGTCACGCGCTGGGCGATGGTCAGGATGGTCTTGGTGTCGATCAGGGTTTGTTCCGCGCGGCGTCGCTCGTTGACTTCCTGGCGCAGCAGCGCATTCGAGAACAGCAGTTCGGCGGTGCGTTCCCGCACCTGATCCTCCAGCGCGGCACGGCCGATGCGCAGCGTGTCTTCGGCCGCCACCAGTGCTGTCACATCGCGTTGAATGCCTGCGTAAAAATGCGCCGCACCCGTGTCGGACTGGAGTGGGTACAGCGTCATTTCATTCCAGAACATGCTGCCGTCGCGGCGGTAGTTGCGCAACGTGATCCTGACCGGCAGGCGCGCGCAAATGGCTACGCGCACACGGTCATTGGCATTCTGGTCGACATTCTCGTTTTGCAGAAACGCGCAGCTGCGGCCAATCACTTGCTCCAGCGGGTAGCCAGTCAGCCGCGCGAATGCAGGATTGGCGAACACGATCGGCATGCCGGGCAAACTGGTGTCGCAAATGACAATGCCGTCGGCGCTGTCGTCGACAATGGATTCGGTGAAACGGAGTTGCAGTACGCTATCCATGCTGGCCTTGGCCAGACCGGCTGCCAGGGCGGGGCGGTCTGGATCGATGTCGATCTGATCAAGCAAACATTGCTTATTTCAACCAGATCTTACGATACTCGTCACGGTATCCGTTACCCGGATCGAAAGCATTCTTGCTGCCGCCATGAAATGCGTTGTTTTCAATCGTGGCCAGATAGGCGGGGGAAGTGTAGCCGCTGGGTTTGACGCCGGCGATGGCACGGTTGAGCTCGTCGACGATTTGCCAGCCCTGCAGATTGAGCGGCTCGGGAATGGTACCGATCTGAAGCTGCTTGTTGCGAATGCGCTGATAGGCGGTGTCGCTGCCATCACCAGCGGCAATCGCCTGCAAGCGGCCCAGTGTCGCGGCCATGGCAGGGTCTGCGCCTGGCGCGGTGAGCAAATCGAAATACAGGTCATTCATGCCGATCATGTGCGTCCAGCGATTGCCGAAGCGCTTCGACAGGTCGGTAATCCGTTGCCTGAACTGGGCGATGGTTTCCGTCGCGGGCACCTCCTCGACACTCAGCAACGAGCAGGTTTGGCATTGTTTGATTACATCGGTGGCATCGACCGACTTGGCAGCCGCATAGGCGCTGGACGAGTCGACAAACACCACGACCCCGGCGCGGCCCTTTGATTCAACCACGCCATACAGCGCGGCGATCTGCCCCACTTCGCGTGGGTCGGTGCCGACGTTGGTGAACAGACCTTCGCCCTGTACCGCTCGGGTGGCGGCGTGCCAGCCCACCACGGGAACGTTGAGTTTTGCCGCCGCTGCCAGTTCACGGGTCTGGTTGCGCGCATCGGCGCCGGCCAGCACGATACCGTCAGGCTTGAGCGCCAGCGCACGGCTGAAGGCCTCGGCGCGCCGACCCGGCACACCATAGCAATCGACTACCTGGACATTCCAGCCGACGGCCGCACCGGCTTCCTTGACGCCGCTTGCCACCCGGGCCGTGCCCTTGTCGCGCAAATCGGCGCCAATGAACACGATGACTTTGCTGGATGCGGCCTTGGGGCCGGCGACCGGACCTTCCCAATGATTCGAATACCCTTGCGCCCGGGCCACCCTGGCGTTGGCGCGACCCAGAAAAATGGCAGGGTCTTCCTGCGCAACGGCAGCGCCGACGATGCCGAATACGGCAGCAAACAGGACAACAGTCTTGGTCAGGGTCGATTTCATTTTATTATTTGTTTGAAAGTGAAGACGATCATGCCAGCCGATTCGTGGCCAGGCGCACGACACCAAATTACAGCCCGTTCATCGGTTACCAGGCCAAGCTTGAACAAATAGCATGTTTTGTTGCCATTGGTCAATTGATGTCGCTGCAGTGCTGTTTGATTCCGACAACGCGTCAGGCCAGCCGCAGTTGGGTGGGTGCCAGAGGCCCCTCGCTGATCTTGAAAATGGCCATTGCACCGGTCAACTCGATGGCTTGATCCTGCATGCTCTCGGCAGCTGCGGCAGCCTGTTCGACCAGTGCCGCATTTTGCTGGGTCATTTCATCCATCTGGGTGATCGCCTGGTTGACTTCGGCGATGCCAGCGCTCTGTTCCTGGCTGGCGGCAGTGATCTCGCCCATGATCTGCACCACATGATTGACCGAGGTGACGATCTCATGCATCGTTTTGCCGGCTTCATCGACCAGCTTGCTGCCGGTGCTGACCTTGTCGACCGAGTCACCGATCAGACCCTTGATCTCGCGGGCCGCGGTCGCCGAGCGCTGCGCCAGATTGCGCACTTCGGCCGCCACCACGGCGAAGCCGCGGCCCTGTTCGCCGGCGCGCGCAGCTTCAACCGCCGCATTCAACGCCAGAATGTTGGTCTGGAAAGCAATGCTGTCGATCACACCAATGATGTCGGCGATCTTGCGCGCGCTTTCGGTGATTGAATTCATCGTCATTACGACCTGTCCGACCACCGCGCCGCCCTTGACGGCAAAGCTGGAGGCGGAAATCACCAGGGCATTGGCCTCGCGCGCATGCTCGGCATTCTGCCGGACGGTTTCCGTGAGTTCCTCCATCGACGAGGCGGTCTGTTCGAGTGAGCTGGCCTGGGATTCGGTGCGAGAGGACAGATCGGCATTGCCCGTTGCAATTTCCCGCGAGGCTGTCGCGATCGTCTCGCTGCTCTGGCGTAACCGGGTGATGGTGCGCGTCAGACTGTCGTTCATGTCCTTGAGCGACTGCATCATCGCACCGGTTTCGTCGCCCGAATTGACTTCGATCCGGCCGGTCAGATCGCCATCGGCGACGCGGCGCGCAATCACGACGGCTTCGCGCAACGGCCGCACGATGCTGCGGGTGATGAAGAATGCCACGCCACCAGTCAGCAGCAACGCAATGGCGGTCAGTGCCAGGGTCAGGTTGCGGGCTTGCAGGTAGGTGTTGCGGGAGTCCTTGCTGGAGGCATCGACCCGTTGCATCTGCACCGCGATGATGGCGTTGAGCGCGGTGCGGTAGGCCAGTTGCGGCGCCTTGAAATCGGTCATCAGGAAATCGGTTGCCTGCTCGATCTTGTAACCGGCCACGGTCTTGAGGAATTCTTCCTGTCCGGCCAGATATTTTGCGCGCGCCGCGGCCAGGGTTGCGATCAGCTGGCGGTCCGGTCCGGTCTGCATCAGGGCATCGAGTTTGCCGGTGCGCTCCCGAATCGACTGGTTGGCCGCCTTGACCTGCGCCAGCTCGAGCTTGACCTTGCTCGGATCGAGCAGCACCAGCGTGTTGCGCATCGATTTTTCGCCGTCATCGAGCGTGGCCAGAATTTGGTAAGGCAGAAGCGTGCCGGGGACCTGATTGTTGACCAGTTGATCGGTTACCTTGTTGAGCGCATCCAGACTGACAACGCCGACGCCGGAAATGGCCAGCATCACCAACAGGCCGGATTCGACAGTTTCATGTTGTCTCCGGAGAAAGCCAGTTTTTTTGAAGCGATTTTTTGCTTTGACTATAGACCAATTCCCGTCGAGAAACATCAAACGCGTGCGTTTGTCGCGTACTTATCCAAATCTGCGCAACGCGTCGATCGCCAGCCCGGTACCAATGCTGCCAAATAGATCACCTTCTACCTGACGCGCGTCCGGTACCAGTCGTGCCACGCGTTGGCGCAGCGAGCCAACGCCACTTGAGCCGCCGGTAAAAAACACGGTATCGACCGCGCTGGCATCGACGCCGGCATCACGCAACAGGGCGGCGATGGTGCTCTCGACCCAGCCCATCAAGTGCGCGATGGCATCATCGAAATCGGCGCGCGTAATGGTCAAGTGCGGGCACGACGCGATCCGATCGAGGTCGAGCACCACTGATTCGGCCTGGGACAAGGCAATCTTGCCTTCCTCGACCTGCATCGCCAGCCAGTGACCGCCGCGCTCGCGAATCAGTGCCATCAAGCGCTCAAGCTTGTCCCGCGCGCGCGCGTCGCGCGCGATGTCGTTGAGCTGCAGCCAGGCCTTCTGGGTATAGGCCAGATTGATGGTGTGCCAGGTGGCCAGATTGAAGTAATAGCTGGAGGGCACCTCGCTATCGTTGTTCAGGCGGCTGCCCATGCCCAGCAACGGCATCACCGACGACAGGCTCAGATACTTGTCAAAATCGGTGCCGCCGATGTGGACGCCGCCGGTGGCCAGGATATCGTTGCGACGGTCGGCCTGGCGGGCGCGCTGGGGCGACAGGCGCACCAGCGAGAAGTCCGAGGTTCCGCCGCCGATATCGGCCACCAGCACCAGCTCTTCACGGGTGATCTGCGATTCGTAATCGAACGCCGCGGCGATCGGCTCGAACTGGAACGCGACATGCCGGAATCCGGCCGCCGCCGCGATGTCGGCCAGCGTTTGCTCGGCGAGCCGGTCGGCCTTGGCGTCGTTGTCAATAAAGAAAACGGGGCGGCCAATGACGGCGTGCGCAAACGACTGGTCGCTGGCGGTCTCGGCGCGCTGCCTGAGTTCGCCAATGAACTGTTGCAGCAGTTGGCGAAATGGCACCGCGCGCCCCAGTACCTCGGTTTGGCCATCGATCAGGCTGGTGCCCAGCAAGCTCTTGAGCGAGCGCATCAGGCGACCCTCATGCCCGGCCAGATAGTTCACCAGCGCGGCGCGGCCAAAGCTGACCTGGTCATCCTCGGCATTGAAGAACACCACCGATGGCAGCGTGAGCTTTCCGTCTTCCAGCGGCAACAGCGTCGGGCGCCCGGGACGGGACACCCCCACCGTGGAATTCGAGGTGCCGAAATCGACACCGCAGGCATTGGCCATGAAACACTTTCGTCGTGCTGAAGGGGGTGACGATGATAGTCGAACAGGGGCGCGAAGTCTTGCGTTTCTTCGCCCGGCAGCAAAGCAGCGACCGGCCTGCGCCTTGACGTTAACGTTAACGTCAGCTACCGTAGGCGGTCATGCATCCTTCCTCATCGAGACCCTCATGACCGACCTGTCGATTGCCCAAAAACTCACCGAATACAAACCTGCCAACAAGGTGCGTTTCATCACGGCAGCGTCGTTGTTCGACGGACATGATGCCTCGATCAACATCATGCGCCGCATCCTGATGGCCAATGGCGCCGAAGTGATCCATCTTGGCCATAACCGCTCGGTCGACGATATCGTCACCGCCGCCTTGCAGGAAGACGCCCAGGGCATTGCGCTGTCGAGTTACCAGGGCGGCCACGTTGAATATTTCAAGTACATGATCGATCTGCTGCGCGAACGCGGTGGCGCGCACATCAAGGTGTTTGGCGGTGGCGGTGGGGTGATTGTCCCGGAAGAAATTGCCGAGTTGCATGCTTACGGCGTGACCCGCATCTTCAGTCCTGAAGACGGCCAGCGCATGGGCCTGGTCGGCATGATCCTGTCGATGATCCAGGCCTGCGACATCGACTTGTCACAGTACGCACCAACCACGCTGGACGCCTTGACCGAGGGCGATATCGCGTCGCGGCACCGGCCGCTGGCGCAACTCATTACCGCGCTCGAGAACGACAAGGCCGCGCCCGCACTGCGCGCCGAACTGCTGGCCGCGGCAGCCATCATCCGCACCCCGGCGCTGGGCATCACCGGTACCGGCGGCGCCGGTAAGTCCTCGCTGACCGATGAACTGATCCGACGCATCCGGCTCGATCAGGACGATGCGCTGAACATCGCCATCATCTCGATCGATCCGTCGCGTCGCAAATCCGGTGGCGCGTTGCTGGGCGACCGGATTCGCATGAATGCGATCAGCCCGTGGCACGGCAAGGTGCGCGTGTTCATGCGCTCGCTGGCCACGCGCGAAGCCGGCTCCGAAATCTCGCAAGCGCTGCCTGACGTGATTGCCGCCTGCAAGGTGGCCGGGTTTGATCTGCTGATCGTCGAAACCTCCGGCATCGGCCAGGGCGACGCCGCCATCGTGCCGCACGTCGATGTCAGCATGTACGTGATGACACCGGAATTCGGCGCCGCCTCGCAGCTCGAAAAAATCGACATGCTCGATTTCGCCGATTTCGTGGCGATCAACAAGTTCGACCGTAAGGGCTCGCTCGATGCGTTGCGCGATGTCGCCAAGCAGTACCAGCGCAATCGCGAACTCTGGAGCCAACGTCCGGACGAGATGCCGGTGTTCGGCACCCAGGCATCGCGTTTCAACGACGATGGCGTCACTGCGCTGTATCAGGGTTTGCTGCCGGCCTTGAGCGCACGTGGATTGCAGGCCCGTGCCAGCAAGCTGGCGCCGGTCAGCGTGCGTTACTCGTCCGGCAAGAACGCCATCGTGCCGCCGGCGCGCAGCCGCTATCTGGCCGAGATCGCCGACTGCGTGCGCGGCTATCATCGCTTCACGGTCAAGCAGGTCAAGCTGGCGCGCGAGCGGCAGCAGTTGACCGAGGCCGCGCGCATGCTCGCGGAATCCGGCGCCGAAGACGCTGCCGCACTCCATGCCCTGGCCACGCAGCGCGAGGCGGCATTGAGCGCCGAATCCAGAAAACTGGTGGCGATGTGGCCGCAGATGCAAGCCGCCTATGCCGGCGACGAATACGTCGTCAGGATCCGCGACAAGGAACTGCGCACGCAGCTGGTCACCACCACGTTGTCCGGCACCAGGATCCGCAAGGTTGCCTTGCCGCGCTATCAGGACCACGGCGAGATCCTGCGCTGGCTGATGCAGGAAAACGTGCCGGGCTCGTTCCCGTTCACCGCCGGCGTGTTTGCCTTCAAGCGCGAGAACGAGGACCCGACCCGCATGTTTGCCGGCGAAGGCGATCCGTTCCGCACCAACCGCCGCTTCAAGCTGGTGTCCGAAGGCATGGACGCCAAGCGCCTGTCGACCGCGTTTGATTCGGTCACGCTGTACGGCGCCGACCCGGCGCTGCGGCCGGACATTTACGGCAAGGTCGGCAACTCCGGCGTCTCGGTGGCGACCCTGGATGACATGAAGGCGCTGTACGACGGCTTCGATCTGACCAGCCCGTCGACTTCAGTATCGATGACGATCAACGGACCGGCGCCGACCATCCTGGCGATGTTCATGAACACCGCGATCGACCAGAACCTGGAGAAATTCCGCGTCGATAACGGCCGTGAACCGACCTCCGATGAAGCCGCCAAGATCCGCGCCTGGGTCCTGCAAAATGTGCGCGGCACGGTGCAGGCCGACATCCTGAAAGAAGATCAGGGGCAGAACACCTGCATCTTCTCGACCGAGTTTTCGTTGAAGGTGATGGGCGATATCCAGCAGTATTTCGTGCACCATCAGGTGCGCAATTTCTACTCGGTGTCGATCTCCGGATACCACATCGCCGAGGCTGGCGCCAATCCGATCTCGCAGCTTGCGTTCACGCTGTCGAACGGCTTTACCTTCGTCGAAGCGTATCTGGCGCGCGGCATGAACATCGATGATTTCGCACCCAACCTGTCGTTTTTCTTCAGTAACGGGATGGACCCGGAATACA
The DNA here is from genome assembly GCF_035984655.1 of Actimicrobium sp. GrIS 1.19. NCBI lineage: Bacteria > Pseudomonadati > Pseudomonadota > Betaproteobacteria > Burkholderiales > Oxalobacteraceae > Actimicrobium > Actimicrobium sp. GrIS 1.19. Next base: position 121,479 of record NZ_JAXCHT010000004.1, read on the forward strand.
CCGTGCTTGGGCGCGTCGCCCGGCGCATCTGGGCGGTGGCAATGCGCGAGAAATACGGCGCCAACGATCGCGCCCAGAAGCTCAAGTATCACATCCAGACTTCCGGCCGTTCGCTGCATGCGCAGGAGATCGACTTCAACGATATCCGCACCACGCTGCAGGCGCTGATTGCGATCTACGACAACTGCAATTCCCTGCATACCAATGCGTACGACGAGGCGATCACCACGCCGACCGACGAATCGGTGCGCCGTGCCCTGGCGATCCAGCTGATCATCAACCGCGAATGGGGCCTGGCCAAGAATGAGAACCCGAACCAGGGCAGCTTCATCATCGACGAACTGACCGACATGGTCGAAGAGGCGGTGCTGCTGGAATTCGAACGCATCGCCGAACGGGGCGGCGTGCTCGGCGCCATGGAAACCGGTTATCAGCGCGGCAAGATCCAGGAAGAATCGATGCTGTACGAACACCAGAAACACGATGGCACCTTGCCGATCATCGGTGTCAATACCTTCCGCAATCCGAAGGCGGGCGACACGCCGCAGAAGATCGAACTGGCGCGCTCGACCGATGCAGAGAAGCAGTCGCAGCTGGCGCGTCTGACGACCTTTCATGCGACCCATGCCGATACCGCTGCAGCGATGCTGGCAAAGCTGCAGCAAACCGTGATCGACGATGGCAATGTGTTCGAACAGTTGATGGAAGCAGTGCGGGTGTGCTCGCTGGGTCAGATCACCGACGCGCTGTTTGCGGTGGGCGGGCAATACCGGCGCAACATGTAACGGCGATCAGACGGCGATGACAGGCAGCCGCAGGATCGCTTCCAGTCCACCATCGGGATGGTTGCGCAGCACCAGCGTGCCACCATGGCTTTCGGCGACATTGCGCGCAATCGTCAATCCCAGCCCGGTGCCGCCGGTGTCGCGCGAGCGCGAGGTTTCGAGCCGGAAGAATGGATCGAACACCGCTTCGAGCTGATCTTCCGGCAGCCCGGGTCCGGCATCGTGCACCCGCAATACCAGCCGGTCGTGTTCGCGCGTCATCGTCACGCGGGCCTGCTTGCCATACTTGATGGCGTTGTCGAGCAGATTGGTCAGGCAGCGCCGCAGTGCGGTTGGCTGGGCAAAGATGAAGGCGCCGGCGTGACCCGCCAGCGTCACATCCTGGCCGGCATCGGCGGCATCGGCGCAGACGCTGTCGATCAGCGAATCCAGATCCAGCCGTTGCAGGCGCTCTTGCGAATCCATGCTGCGCGCCAGATCGAGTCCTTCGCGCACCATCGATTGCATCAGCGCCAGGTCGTCAATCAACTTGGTACGCAGTTCGGCGTCGCTGACTTTTTCGAGTCGCAGGCGCAGCCGTGTCAGCGGTGTCTGCAAATCATGGGTGATCGCCGCCAGCATGTGGGTGCGATGGGCCACCTGACGGCGGATGCGTTGCTGCATGGCGTTGAACGCGCTGGCGGCCTGGCGGATTTCGGTCGGCCCGGTTTCCGGCAATGGCGGACGGTCAAGGTCGCTGCCCAGTGCCCCGGCGGCATCGGCCAGTTGGCGAATCGGACGCGCGGTCATGCGCGCGACAAAATACGCCAGCAAGCCAATCAATAGCAGGAACAGGCCGTGATACGCCGTCGGCAGTGGCGGCCGTGACCGGAGTCCGAAGGGGCCGCCACTGCTGCGCAATTGCACGCGCAGCAGTTGGCCTTCCGACAGGCCGACCAGCACTACGCGGCAATCGTGATCGCGGTGCATCTGAAACAGCAGGCGTTCAAATGGTGGATGGTCGACCGCACCCAATTGCGGCGGCGGCAGCGGGCGCGATTGACACGGCGCACCCTGCTGCAGGGCGATTTGTCGCTGTGCGCCCAGCCTTACCTTGAGCAGCTCCACCAGCGCATTGTCGCCGCTGCCGCCGGTCGGCATCGGCCCGTCGACCAGCGAGGCCAGCATGCCGAAATTGGCGCCGGCCTGCAAGATCGCCGGACGCGAGGCCGGCTCGGTCTGGTCCAGTGCCAGCACCAGTTGTTCGATGCGTTCGGCACCGTGACTGGCGCGCATCTCTTCGATGGCAGCTTCCCGTTCCCGTTCGGCCAGCCATGCAGTAACACCGGTGGCCAACAGGATGCCGACCAGGAGAATCGCAAATACCCGGTTGGCGATGGAGCCGAGAAAATTTTTCAACGCTGGCTATCGACGGTGACGGTGGTCGAGAGCACATAGCCCTCGTTGCGTACGGTCTTGATCAGCAGTGGGGTGCGGGCGTCATCGGCCAGTTTCTGGCGCAGCCGGCTGATCTGGATATCGACCGAGCGATCGAACGGATCGGCTTCGCGGCCCTGCGTCATTTCGAGCAACTGGTCACGATTCAAGACCCGGTTGGGATGTTCCAGGAAGACCTTGAGCAGCCGGAACTCGGCGCCCGACAGGGCCACCACGGTACCGTCGGCGGCCTCCAGATGACGCGCCATCAGATCCAGTTTCCAGTTACCGAACAACATCGCGCGCGCTTCGCTGGTGGCCATGTTGGGCGGCAGCGCGTTGGTTCGGCGCAGCACGCTGCGAATGCGGGCGAACAGTTCGCGCGGCTCGAACGGTTTGGCGAGGTAGTCATCGGCGCCCATTTCGAGCCCGAGAATGCGGTCGAGCGGCTCGCCGCGCGCGGTCAGCATGATCACCGGCAGACTCGACTGGGCGCGCAGGTTGCGGCACAGCGTCAGGCCGTCTTCGCCCGGCAGGGTCAGATCCAGCACCACCAGATCGATGCGGTTGGCATCGAGCACCTTGCGCATGTCGATGCCATTGCTGGCCGTGAAGGTGCGAAAGCCGTTGCCATCGAGGTATTCGGCCAGCAAGGTGCGGATTTCGCGGTCGTCGTCAACGACCAGAATTTGTGTGAGGTTTTCCATGCGCATGATTATCCCCATTGATTGGCAGTCCGGATTGCCCGATGTGTAGCATTTCGTCTCAACGGCTGGTACGGACATAACAGGATACAAACTAGCCCGGCCGTACCATTTCAACGTGCCAGATGGCGTCTTCCAGATACGGCTGCGAGCAGGTCTGAAAGCCGAAGCCCGCGTAAAACTGTTCCAGGTATTGCTGCGCCCCGATGCGCACCGGCTGGCCGGGATATTGGGCGACGATGCGGCGTACGCCTTCGGCAAACAGGCGCTTGCCCAGTCCGGTGCCGCGCGCAGCGCGCGCGCACAGGACCCGCCCGAGCGACGCTTCGGCAAAGCAGATGCCGGGCGGGACGCTGCGCAGGTAGGCGCTTAATACGCGCCGGCCATCGCGGATCTGCCATGCCAGCAAGTGATGCGATAGCTGGTCTACACCATCCATGTCCTGGAACAGGCATTGCTGCTCCAGCACGAAGACGTCCTGCCGCTGCGCCAGGATCTCGTACAGCGCGTGCGTATCGAGCTCGTCAAACGCGGACCACTGCCATTCCACCGCCGGTTCCGCCGGGACCGGCGCGCTCATGACAGCAAGCGGATCAACGCGGTCGGATGCAGGCTGCCGCCCAGCAAACCGGCCAGTCCCATGGCCAGTCCGAAGCCGGTCGGCACCAACGCTGCCACATAGAGCCAGCGCTGCTGCGTCAGTGCGGTCACGGCCAGCAGCGAAATGGCGATGGCCAGCAGCGCGTCGGACAGGTCGAACTGGTCATCATGGAAATTGGCGCCGTCGTACTGCTTCTGATCGTCGTCGGCCAGCGTGCGCAACTCGTCTTTTTTCTTCTTCTGTTCTGCAGCGATCTTTTCGTAGGACGCAATGGCCGTGGCATAGGCTGGCTGTTGCGCCGCGCTTTGCCCGGGCGCCGCCAGCTGTAATTGCACGATGGTGGCGCGGGCAATTTCCTCGCGGATGTTACGCGCCTGATAGAACGCCCAGTGATCCAGTTTATTGGCCTGCGCTTGTTGCATGGTCTGGACGATGTTGTCGTCCTTGACCTTGCAGATTCCCATGAAGGTGGCGAGGATCGCGACCGTAATGGCAACCAGCATGTTCAGCCGCGATGCGGCGCGGTCAAGCGCGGGACCGGTTTCTGTGGCATCGACGGCATCGAGGGGATTGATTTCCATGGGGGATTCGGGTGGTGGAGGACGGCCTGTATTGTGCCATCAGAAGGGTCCGGTAAAAACAAAGCGTTTGCGCCGGTGAACTTTCAGTCCGGCCGGAACGAATGTGGCAGGCGGCCCCCAAACACGTTCAACAACGAGAAACGCCTTCAGGGAGGTAACCGCTCCAGGAGTCCGCATGACACTCGACAAATTATGCCGCTTCACATTCTGTCATCGCAAGCAGTGCGAACGAGCCGCTGCCGCCGCGATGTCTCCACAACCCTTTTCGCTACACCCGCTGAAAGCCGGATTTGCAGCGCTCGCGACTGCGCTGCTGGCTGGCCCGTTCGACACGCTGCAAGCCCAGCCACAATCCCAGCCACAAGCGGAAACCGCTGCGCCACTGGCATCCCTGAAAAGCGTACCGGTGCCCGGGCCGAGCGCGGCCGAGCTGGACGCGCTCATTCAGAACAAGCGCAGCGCCGTTGTGCTGGGCAAGGCGCTGTTCTGGGATACCCGGGTCGGCAGCGACAACAAGATTGCCTGCGCCAGTTGCCACTTCCACGCCGGCGCGGACAACCGCGTCAAGAACCAGATCAGCCCGGGACTGCTGGCCGGCGACAAGACCTTTCAGTTGGGCGGCCCGAACAGCACCGTGACGGTGGCCGATTTTCCGCTGACGCGGCTGGCCGGTGTCGACGATCCGAGCGCAGCCGGGCGCGATGTCAATGACGTGGTGGCGTCGCAAGGTGCGCTGTCGACCCTGTTCGGCCATGCCAACCGGGCCGGCCAGGCCGATACCTGCACGCTGGTGCCGGATGCGGTCGGGCAGGGCGGTTCGGGTTTCAACGTGAATGGCGTCAACACGCGCCGGGTCGAGCCGCGCAACGCGCCCAGCGTCTTCAATGCGGTGTTCAACTTCCGCAATTTCTGGGTTGGGCGCGGCAACAACATGATGAACGGCGTCGACCCGTTCGGCCTGCGCAATCGCAGCGCAACCATCTGGCGCGTCGACAACGGCATCATGCGCGGCCAGTCCATGTCGCTGTCGACCTCGGCACTGGGCTCGGTGGCCTCCGGTCCGCCGCTGAGCGAAAACGAAATGAGCTGCCGCAATCGCAGCTTCGCCCACCTGGCGCGCAAGCTGGCGAACAGCACGGTGCTGGCCGATCAAACCATCGCCCCCGACGATAGCGCGCTGGGTGCGCTGGCGGTGCGGCGGCCGACTTACATGGAGCTGATCCGGCAGGCGTTCCGGCCCGAATACTGGAATTCCGACGCACGGGTCAACATCAGCACCGGCGAAGTCCAGGCCGCGCAGCCGGTCGATCTCGAGCGCGCACGCAATAATCCACGCGCGCAGCGGCGCCAGGAGCGCGACCAGCTGACCCAGACCGAAGCGAATTTCTCGCTGTTTTTTGCGCTGGCGGTACAGCTGTACCAAGCCACGCTGGTGTCGGACGACACGCCTTTCGATCGCTACGCCGCCGGCGACAAGCGGGCGCTGACGGCGCAGGAAGTGCGTGGCCTGAACACGTTCCGCGGAACCGCGCAATGCGTGCATTGCCATGCCGGCGCCGAAATGACCAGCGCCTCGGTGGCCAATGTGCTGGCGGAGGGCAGGCTCGATCACCGCGATGGCGCCAACGGTACGGTATTCCGGTATGACAATGGGTTTTTCAATACTGGTGTGCGGCCCACCGCCGAGGACCCCGGCGTTGGCGGTGTCGACCCGTTTGGCAATCCGCTGTCCGAAACCCGCATCGCGCAAAGCGGCAAGACTGGCTTGCTGGGCAACGGCTTCGATTTCGCCAGGGAGTTGGCCATTGCGGCCGATGCACCCACCGCCGTCGATGGCGCGTTCAAGACGCCCGGGCTGCGCAATGTCGAGCTGACCGGGCCGTATTTCCATAACGGTGGCAAGGCGACGTTGATGCAGGTGGTCGATTTTTACAGCCATGGCGGCGACTTCGCTGCGACCAACCAGCCGCTTCCGGATCCGACCATCCGCGTGTTGAATTTTTCGCAGAAGGAGAAAGAGGATCTGGTGGCGTTCCTGCTCGGCTTGACTGATGAGCGCGTGCGTTTTCAGCGTGCGCCTTTCGATCATCCGTCGATCTGCGTGCCACACGGGCACGCCGGCACGGCCGCTTCAATCCAGGTGGACGCCGCCGGCCGCGCTGTCGATGTCATGCAATGCATCGCCGCCGTCGGCGCCAACGGCTCGGTCACGCCCTTGCAACCATTCCTCGCGCTCAGTCCGTATCAGCGTTAGGGCGCCGGGACGCCGACCCGGGTCATGATGTACAGCGCCGGGCGGTCCAGCTGGTCGCTGCCCGAGCCGTACAAAATGCGCAGGTCGGCATCGGTGTAGACCTCGTTGAGCGCGCCGCTGCCGAAAAACCAGCGCACGATCCAGCTCGGCACAATCGAGGTATCGGCGACCAGCTTGCCGGTCTCGACGAGCGCCGGCAGGGCAGGAAGCGGCGGCCCTGGCCGCGGGCGGACGCTCAGCCCGGGGAAGTTGGTGAAGTGCACCAGCAGGCTGTTGGGATGCTGCGGGTCGGGTTTGAATTCGCCGCGCAGCAAGCCGATCCGTTCGGCAGCGCGGTTGCCGTTCTTGTACAGCGGTGTGACGTTGTAGTAGTAGCCGCCGGCGAACACCACCTGGTAAATTTCATCAACGCCAATCTCGGGATCGACGTCGCGTTTCTTGCTCTTGTAATTGTAGGGTCCCCACACCTGTTTCCAGGCACCGTACAGCAGCGGCAGGCGCGCGCTGAGTGGTGCTTGCGGATTGGCGGCCAGCAGCTGCTGCACCAGCGGTTCCAGTGCCTTCTGGCGGGAGAAGTCGGGGTCGCCCTGGCCGGCAAATGAGGTTGCCATGGCGATGATGCTGGTCTTGATCTGCGCGACATCCGCGCTTGCCGCGTGCGCCGGAGCGGCGAACAAGGCAACGGCAAACATGGCGCATGCAACGATGCGCTGGTGAACATTCTGGTCTGTGCGGGTCATGATGGCTGCTTGCGGCTGTGTCAAAGCGATGACGGTATCACGTGCGCCGCGGCCGCGCTCATGGCGCCGCCATCATTCCCGCAGCGCCGGATACATTGCGCGGCGCGACCATGCAAGCTGTGACGGAGCGCGTCCCGCCTTGACGCACACTGCCTGGTACAGCGAAATCCAGTCGCGTTCGAACGCGTAGGCGGCGCCCGCCAGATAGACCCGCCAGATGCGATAGCGCCGCTCGCCGGCAATGCGCCTGATATCAGCGGCACGACCTTCAAAGTTCTCCGCCCACAGCGCGCAGGTGCGGGCGTAATGACGACGCAGATTCTCCAGATCGACCACCTCCAGGCCCCCTTGCTGCATGGCCCGCAACGCCAATCCGATATGCGGCAACTCGCCGTGCGGGAACACGTATTTGCCGACAAATTCGCCATTGCCGTAGGGTGAATCGCCACTGTCGGGATCGGTCGAGGTAATGCCGTGGTTCATGGCGATGCCGTCGTCGGCCAGCAGCGCATGGATCTTCGCAAAATAGCTGGGCAAATTGCGCAGCCCAACGTGCTCGAACATGCCCACGCTGGTGATGCGGTCGAAGGTGCCGGTGACATCGCGATAGTCCTGCAAGCGGATCTCGATGCGATCGCTCAAGCCGGCCTCGGCCACCCGCCGGGTGGCCAGTTCCGCCTGCTTCTCCGACAGCGTGACGCCGACGCAGCGTGCGCCGAAGTGCTGCGCGGCCCGCATCGCCAGCGCGCCCCAGCCGCAGCCGATGTCGAGCAGGGTCTGGCCCGGGCGCAGTTGAATCTTGGTCAGGATGTGATCGATTTTCTTGCGTTGCGCCGTCGCCAGGTCTTCATTTCCGTGTTCGAAATAGGCGCACGAATACACCATGTTTTCATCGAGCCAGCACTGGTAGAACTCGTTCGAGACATCGTAGTGATACTGGACCGATTCCTGATCCTGCTTCTTGGTGCGACGGACTGCCCGGGTGACGCGGGCGAATTTTCCGTTGGGTTTGAGCGTGCGCGCGGCCAACGCGTTGCCGACTGAAATAATGGCGCCGGGATTGCCCTCGACATCGATTTTTCCTTCGACGTAGGCAGTGCCAAGATTGGACAGCGATGGTGTGAACAGGTAGCTCAGCGCGGAGGCATGGGGAATGCGAATGATTACCTGGGGTGGTGTCTGGCCGAGATGGATGCTGTTGCCATTCCACAGATCGACCCGCAGCGGCAGATTAACGTGGTGGCAAACCGAATCGGTCCATTGTTCGAGTTTCTTTTCCCAAAACATATTGTTCTCCCCACAGTGCGATTTACTTTCGCAGGGCCGATCCAGTCACCGGAACGGCATGACAAGCGGTTGTCCTGCGGCGGATGCCACAATGGGGAGAATAGTCCGTCAGGTGAACGGGTGAATTGCCATTCCGCACAAAATAGCGAAATTGCCCGACGGCGTCAGTCAATGACCGGGAGCGCCCGGTCCGGCATGCTCAGTGGCCGAGGGCCTTGTAGGCCTCGCGTTTGAAGGCAAAGGTGTACTTGCCCCACGGCCCAAGGTAACGCTGCGTCATCAATACGCCAGCGATGTTCAGGCGCGGATTAAACCACCAATCGGTTCCGGCCAGGCCGCCCCAGCTGACTTCGCTGGCTATCTCCGGTGGATCGAAAGGGCCTGCGCCCAGGACCACCGATGAACCCAGGCCGAAGCCGCGCCCGACAAACGGCGGCAGGTTGGGAAACGAAATTCCCATCCCGTTCGGCAATTGATTGGTGGCCATCATCTGGATGGTTTCTGGCTTGAGCAGCGTGCGGCCGCCGGGCATCATGCTTTGTATCAGCCGAACCGTGTCGCCCAATGTACTGAGCAGTCCGCCACCGCCGGACTCGAACGCCGGACGGGTCAGATAGCTGCTGGCAGGCGCCGCATCCGCGCGCAGCAAACCCGGTGTGCTCGGGTTGGCGAGGTCCACCCCGACGTACAGTGCGGCGAGCCGGCTGGTCTTGGACTCCGGGATGAAGAAATCGGTATCGACCATCTCAAGCGGTTCAAAGATATGCTTGGCAAGAAATGCGCTGAACGTCTCGCCGGAAATTATTTCGACAAGGCGACCCAACACATCGGTAGCAATCGAGTACTCCCAGCGCGCGCCGGGGTGAAACGCCAACGGCAGGGGCGCGAGGTCGGTGATGAATTGCTGCAGGTTTCTGGACGGATGCCGCAAGCGGGCGACGCTGTATGCGCGCGCCAGCACGGTGCCCGGGTCGAAGATGCCATACGACAGTCCCGACGTATGGGTCATCAATTGCCGGATTGTGATTGCCGACCGGGCCGCCTCAGTGTCGTCAATCGTGGTGGCTTCGGGCCGAAGCACCCGGCGATTGGCCAGTTCCGGAATGAATTTTTCGACTGGATCGTCCAGCGTCAAGCGCCCCTGCTCCCAGAGCAGCAGGACCGCGCAGGATGTAATCAATTTCGTGTTGGAAAACACGCGGAAGATATGGTCGTTGCGCAGCGGCGCCCCGGCTTCCCGGTCGGCGTAGCCATAGCAAAAGGTGTCGACCACTTCGCGGCCACGCAGGATTGCGGTCGCCACGCCCGGCAGGAATTGCTGGTCAACCTGTGCCCGCATTGCGTCGTGCAGGGCGGTCGTATTCACACTGGGCAAGGTTGCCTCCTGGCGCTATGGCTTGTTCGAATCAATTACTCCACCGTCACCGACTTCGCCAGATTGCGCGGTTTGTCGACGTCCGTACCGCGCGCCAGGGCGGTGTGATACGCCAGCAGTTGCAGTGACACCACGTGCAAGATCGGCGACAACAAACCGTAATGCTCGGGCAGCCGGATGACGTGGATGCCTTCGCTTGGCGCGATGTGCGAATCGGCGTCGGCGAAGACATACAGCTGGCCGCCGCGGGCCCGCACTTCCTGCATGTTCGACTTGAGTTTCTCGATCAGGCTGTCGTTCGGCGCAATCGTGACCACCGGCATTTCTTCCGTCACCAGCGCCAGCGGACCGTGCTTGAGCTCACCAGCGGGATAGGCTTCCGCGTGAATGTAGGAAATTTCCTTCAGCTTGAGGGCGCCTTCGAGGGCAATCGGGTAGTGCAGGCCGCGGCCAAGAAACAGTGCATTTTCCTTGCGCGCAAAGGCGTCGGCCCAGGCGATGATGTGCGGCTCCAGTGCCAGCACGCTCTGGATCGCCGTCGGCAGGTGCCGCAGGTTTTTCAGATGCGTGCGTTCCTGCTCGGCATCGAGCTTGCCGCGTAGTCTGGCCAGCGTCAGCGTGAGCAGGAACAAGGCGGTCAGCTGGGTGGTGAAGGCCTTGGTCGAGGCAACGCCGATTTCGACGCCGGCGCGGGTCAGGTACGACAGTTCGGTCTCGCGCACCATGGCAGAGGTACCGACATTGCAGATCGCCAGCGTGTGGCGATGGCCGAGTTCCTTCGCGTACTTCAGTGCGGCGAGCGTATCGGCGGTTTCGCCTGATTGGGAGATCACCACGATCAACGCATTCTTGTTGACCGCTGGCGTGCGATAGCGATACTCGCTGGCGATCTCGACCTGGGTCGGAATGCCGGCCACCGATTCGAGCCAGTATTTGGCCGTCATGCCGGAATACAGGCTGGTGCCGCAGGCCAGGATCTGGATCGCATCAATGTCGTCGAAGACGGCGGCGGCATCCGCGCCGAACAGCTCAGGCACGAATCCCTGCACCCCTTCCAGCGTGTCGGTGATGGCGCGTGGCTGCTCGAAGATTTCCTTTTGCATGTAGTGCCGGTACGGGCCGAGATCGATGGCGCCGGAATAGGCACTGACGGTATGCACCTTGCGCGTGACCGGCTGGTCGTTCTTGTCGGTGATCTGGATCGCTTCGCGCTGCAGGTCAACCACGTCGCCTTCTTCCAGATACATGATCTGGTCAGTCGAGCCGGCCAGCGCCATGGCGTCCGACGCGAGGAAGTTCTCATTCTTGCCCACGCCGACGATCAGCGGGCAGCCGAAACGCGCCCCGACCACGCGGTGCGGTTCGTCGCGGCAGAACACGGCGATCGCATAGGCGCCGGACAACCGCTTGACGGTTTTCTGGACCGTGCGAAACAGGTCGCCGTCATACAACTGATGGATCAGATGGGCGACGACTTCGGTATCGGTCTGCGAGACAAAGGCATAACCGAGCGCCTTGAGTTCGGTGCGGATTTCTTCGTAGTTTTCGATGATGCCGTTATGCACCAGCGCGATGCGCTCGACGCCCGCCTTGTCGGATGAAAAATGCGGATGGGCGTTGAACGTGACCGGCGCGCCGTGGGTGGCCCAGCGGGTGTGCGAAATGCCGGTGGCGCCGGAAAATCCGGTTTCCGCCACCTGGGTTTCGAGCTCGGCGACACGGGCGACGCTGCGGGCGCGCTGCAAGCCGTCATTGAATACTGCCACGCCGCAGGAATCGTAGCCGCGGTATTCGAGCCGCTTGAGTCCTTCGATCAGGATTGGAACGATATTACGAGTGGAGACTGCGCCGACGATACCGCACATGATGGATTCCTTATTTTTGAAGCTTGGTAGGCCGTTGCCAGCCGTCAAGCGTGACTTGTTTGCTGCGCGACAACGTGAGTTTGCCGGCCGGTGCGTCTTTTGTGAGCGTGGTGCCGGCACCGAGCGTGGCGCCGGCGCCGACACGCACTGGCGCCACCAGTTGGGTATCACTGCCGATGAAGGCATCGTCTTCAATGATGGTGCGGGATTTGTTGACGCCGTCGTAATTGCAGGTAATGGTCCCGGCGCCGATATTGACGCGCGCGCCGATGGTGGCGTCGCCGATGTAGGCCAGATGATTGGCCTTGCTGCCGTTGCCGATCTGGCTGTTTTTGATTTCGACGAAATTGCCGACATGCGCGCCTTCGCCGAGTGTCGTGCCGGGCCGCAGCCGCGCATACGGGCCGATGACGGCGGCAGCGCCAACGACGGCGTCGTCAATGTGGCAGAACGGCTTGATCTGCGCGCCGTTGCCGATGCGGGCCTGGCGAATCACACAGTGCGCGCCGACGCTCACGTTGTCGGCCAGCACGACATCACCTTCAAAGATGCAGCCGACATCGATGGTGACATCGCGCCCGCACACCAGCGTGCCGCGCACATCGAGGCGCGCCGGATCGGCCAGCGTGACGCCCTGTTCAAGCAGTTGGTTGGCCAGGTTGCGTTGGAAGATCCGTTCCAGCTCCGCCAGTTGCACCTTGCTGTTGACGCCAAGCGTCTCCCAGATCGCGCCAGGCTGGGCCGAGTGGACCGGAACGCCGTCTGCAACGGCACAGGCGACGATGTCGGTGAGGTAGTACTCGCCCTGGGCGTTGTTGTTCGACAACGAGGCCAGCCAGCGTTTCAGATGCGGCGTCGGTGCGATCAGGATGCCGGTATTGATTTCGGTCAGTGCGCGTTCGGCCTCGGTGGCGTCCTTTTGTTCGGCGATGCGCACGATCTTGCCGTCCTCGCGCACCATGCGTCCGTAGCCGGTCGGGTCCGGCATGTCGACGGTGAGGATTGCCAGGGAGCCGGGCGCGGCACACGCCAGCAATTTTTTCAGTGATGCGCTGGTGGTCAGGGGCACATCGCCGTACAGGACAAGCGTGGGCGTATCATCATCCAGGAAGGGCAGCGCCTGCATCACTGCATGGCCGGTTCCCAGTTGCGGTTCCTGCTTGGCAAAGACGATGTCGGTAGCCGCAAAGGCCGCTGGCACCGCGTCACCGCCGTGACCGTAGATGATGCACAGGCGCGTTGGGGACAAGGTGCGTGCGGTATCGACTACATGACCCAGCAAGGACTTGCCGGCAAGAGGATGGAGTACCTTGGGGAGCGCGGATTGCATGCGTTTGCCCATGCCGGCTGCGAGGATGACAACGTTCATAGGTGCCTGGTTGAAAAAACTACAAAATTCTAACATGCGACCCGCGCGTCTCAGGTGGCTGAGGATCGCGTTGTTGTTCCTGATCGTCGGGGTGAGCGGATGCAGCCTGCTGCGTATCTCGTACAACAACGGCGAATCGCTGACCTACTGGTGGCTCGACACCTACGTTGACTTCGAACCCGAGCAACGCGCCATGGTCCGTGGCCGGATTAATGAACTGTTCGCCTGGCATCGCGAAACGCGCTTGCCTGTCTATGCGCGGTTGCTGACGGGATTCGAGCGTCGCCTGCAAGCCGAAGCAGGGCCAGTGGAAATGGCAGCCGACTACCTGACGCTGAAGAACGAATCCATTGCCGTGATTGACCGCGCGCTGCCGGCGCTGGCGGAGCTGGCACTGTCATTACGGCCTGAGCAAATCGCGCAGGTCGAAAAAAAGTTTGCCTCGAATGCGAACGCCTATCGTAAGGAATATTTGCTCGGCGATATTGAGAGCCGTCAACGACACCGATTCAAACAATCCTTGAAACAATGCGAGTACTGGTTTGGTGACTTCAGCGAGGAACAGGAAGCGCAAATTCGCCAGATCTCGGATACGCGGCCGCTCAACAATGAACTGGTGCTGGCCGACATGCTGCAGCGCCAGCGCACCCTGGTTGCGCTGCTCAAGAGGATCGTCGCTGAAAAGCCGGAGCGCGACACGGTTGTCCAATGGCTGAAGGAATACGCCAGCCTGTATGTGGTGGAGCGACAGGGCAATGCGGAGTACCAGCGGTTTTATGACACGGCCACGCAAGCACGGCTGGCCATGACCGCGGCAGTCCTCAATCTGACCACCCCAAAGCAAAAGGCGCATGCCTTGAAGCAGATCCGCGATTGGCAGGCCTTCTTTGCCCGTGTGACGACGCCATCGTCCTGAATCAGCGACGGTCTTGCTCGTCGTTGCCGCGCCGCGCTTCATGTTCGCGCGGTTTCTCGTGCTCCGGCTTTGCGTGCGGGGCGTCGTGGTGCTCTGGCGGCGCTGCCTTGGCGACAGGAGCGACCACTGGCATTGCAGGCGGAGCGGGACGTTGCGGTGCCGGCACCTCGATGCGGGCAGGGCGCGGGTGCGACTCTTCGTGGCGATCAGACGGACGCATCGCGGGTGCGGACGGCAGGTGTTGCGGCATTGGCGTGTCGATCCGGGCTGCGCCCTGGCGGACTTCCTCACGGCGCTCGGGTTGGCGTAGTGGCGCTGGCGCGACCGGTGCCGTAACAGGTTGCGGCGGCCTTGGAACCTCGATGCGCGCACCACCCTGGCGGCCTTCCTCACGATGCTCGGGGCCGCCGACTGTCGGTGTCATGGGCAAGATGCGTTGCGGTGCCGCGGTCTCGATGCGGTTGCCTTCTGGCTGGCGCGCTACGTCGCGTTGATTCGGTTGTCCCCGCGCTGGCGCAATTGGCGCGCCCTGGGCCGGAATCGCTGCTGGCGCCGGGCCGAGCCGTCCCGGTGGCGTTTGCATGATGGGTCCGGTCAATGGTGTGCCGCGCTGACGGTAGGCGGGTTGCGCGGGTGTCGCCACCGCCTGCGGCGCGGTCACTAGTGGCGTCACCGCCGAAATCGGCACCGTGCGCAGCAAACCGGCCTGCTCGGGGTTCAGCTGGGAAGGCTTCACCAGCACTGTTTTGGACGCGCTGAACTGGTCATGTGGCATGACGGTCAGTGCGCCGTTGACATAGCGATTCTGGTACACCTGCTGACGGCCATCGCGATCGTGATCGTGGTCGCGGTAGTTGTCGACCTTGCCGTTGATGATGTAGGTGTTGTTTATCTGCTGAATATAGGTCGGCGAGACGCGATACGCGGGTACATACGTTTCGCGTGGTGCCAGCGGAAACCAGCCGACGGCGGGAGCCGGGCCATTGCTGAAGCGAACCTGGACGTTGGCGCCGCCGACCCATCCAACCAGGGCCGGCGCCCAAACCGGACGCGCCGCGCGCTGTCCTGGCGTCCAGCACCAGCGTTGGTCAAGCCAGACCCAGCGCCCATAATGCGACGGTGCGTAGCCCCAGGGCGCATTGTCGACCCAGGTCCAACCCCACGGCGCAATCCATGTCCAGCGGCCGTCGCGATAGGGCGCCCAGCCTGCCGATACCACGCGCGGTGACCAGACCGGACCATACTGGCTGGTATCGCGCCACAGGCCGTGGGCATCGAGCTCTTCATAGCCGGTGGTTTCTTCCGACAGATAGCGCACCGACACCGAGCGTTCATCCTGGCGATCGCGGGTACTGCTCCAGACATCGAAATCATCGCCCGCATTGGCGCTGCGTAAATCCGTCAGGCGCGGTTCGCCACCGGCAATTTCGGCGCGGCGTCCTGCGGGAATCGCGAAGCGCCCATTGTCGCCGTCAAAGCTGACCGTCCCCGAATAGACGTTGACGGTGGTGACCGGCGTGTCGTAGCGCGCATCGACCCGGACGTTGGACGGTTCGGCGAACAGTACGTGTCCTTGCGGGGTGTCGAGTTCGATATCGCGCGCCAGTTCAGCGTTGCGGATATGGAGCGTCACGCTGCCGCGGTTCAGGCGCAACCGGAAATGTGTGTCGTCGAGTTCAACGATTTCAAGATCGGTATTGCTGTCGAGCCGGATCGCGGCCGAGCCGACGCGGAATTCTGCGCGCGCGCCGCCGTCGGTAATCAGGTTGTTGTTCGAGGTGATCGGCCAGTTGAGTGTGGCCGGGTCGGTGTTGCCGCTGACCGTATCGCGAAAGGTGACCGGACCCTGGGTTGCCGAGATGCGCCCGACGCGGCCGGATGGATCGGCGAAGGCCGAGGCGGACAGGCACGCAAGTGCCAGCAGGAAAATTGGTGCGATGGGGCGAAAGTTCATCGTGTGGCCTTTGGGGAAGCGTGGCGTATGCCGCCGTGGTTGTCATTACACCGCCGTGTCACCCTCTGTGTGTTGTCAGGTTACAAAGCGTTGCAAGAAACCCCGATGCCCGCTTCAGTCAAGCGATCGCAATGTGATCACGCTGGCGGACATGTCTGGTGCCGCGCAAGGCGCTTCGTCAAAGGCGATATCGCCTTCGGCAACCGGTGCGCCGGTGACCGCCAGATCGGCGAAATTAAACAGCTTGCGGTCCATCAGGTGGGAGGGCGCGACTGTTGCGAGGGCGGCAAAGATGTTGTCGGTGCGGCCGGGATTTTTCTTGTCCCATTCGCGCAGCATGTTCTTCAACTGCTTGCGCTGCAGGTTCTCCTGGCTGCCGCACAGGTCGCACGGGATGATCGGAAACTGCTTGATGTCGGCATAGCGCTCGGTGTCGGCTTCCTTGACGTACGCCAACGGTCGGATAACGATGTGTTTGCCGTCATCCGATTGCAGTTTCGGCGGCATGCTCTTGAGTTTTCCGCCAAAAAACATATTCAGGAAAAACGTCTCCAGGATATCGTCGCGATGATGCCCCAGTGCGATCTTGGTCGCCCCGAGTTCATCGGCCACGCGATACAGGATGCCGCGGCGCAGTCGGGAGCACAACGAGCAGGTGGTCTTGCCTTCCTCGATGACGCGTTTGACGATGCTGTAGGTGTCCTGATTCTCGATATGGAACGGTATCCCGAGTTCGGTCAGGTAGGCGGGCAGGATGTGCTCGGGAAAATTGGGCTGCTTCTGGTCGAGGTTGACCGCGATGATGTCGAAGTTGATCGGCGCGCGCTCCCGCAGCGTCATGAGGATATCGAGCAACGCGTAGCTGTCCTTGCCACCCGACAGGCAGACCATCACCTTGTCGCCGTCCTCGATCATGTTGAAGTCGCCGATGGCCTGGCCAACCTGGCGGCAAAGGCGCTTGTGCAACTTGTTATTTTCGTAGGTGACCTTTTCGTGCTGCCTTGCCGTCTGATCGACGGGTGGTGCAGCGACTTGCATGGTGGTTGTCATGCCAGATCCTTGATGCGAAATACTTCAACGCCGACCGATTCGCAATCCGGATAGACGTCGGGTTTTTCAGTCGAGACCCGTACCGCGCGCACCTTGGGATGGGCGAGCATGGCCGCGACGACGTCGTCGCACAACGTTTCCTGCAAATGAATATGGCCGGCAGCGGTGCGCCGCAGGATGGTGCTGCGCATGAAGTCATAGTCGACCACTTCGTCGAGCAAGTCTTCGGTTGGCGTCGACAGTTCCAGCGGAACGAACAGGTCGACATTGATCAATACGCGCTGCTCGGCTTTTTTTTCAAAGTCATGCACACCGATATTGATGAACACTTCGTAGTTGCGCAGAAAAAGACGGCGGCAATTGGCCAGCGCGGGATCGGAAAGGGACGAGGACATGGGCACAATCGTTGAGTAATTGGTGAGTAACGGATGAATGATTATTGCGCGAGAAACATGACATCGCGCGGCAAGGGAATAAGGTGCTGACCGCCATCGACGATCAGGGTGGTGCCAGTGATTGCACGCGCATTGGCGACAAAACATACCGCATCGGCAATATCCTGCGGCGTGCTGGAACGTCCCAGCGGAGTCGCAGTATGCGCTTTTGCAAACCCGGCGCCACTCTGCTCGCCCGAAACAAGGGTGATGCCGGGTGCGACGCCTGCTACACGCAGTCTCGGCGCCAGGGCTTGGGCCAACATTGTCGTGGCCGCCTGCAACGCTGCCTTCGACAAGGTGTAGGACAAATAGTCAGGATTCAGATTGAATAGTTTCTGGTCCAGCAAATTGATGACAACACCCTGTTCACCGTCGGGAATCACCGCATGCAACCCCTGCGCGAGAAGAATGGGTGCGGTCAGGTTGGCGTGCATGTGCCGGTCCAGCAGGCGCGGAGAAAAATCAGCGGCACCATCCTGTTCAAACAATGCGGCGCTATTGACGACGCAGCGCAGCCGACGCAGCGGGCCGCAGAGCGCAACGGCCTGCGGAATCATGGCGGCCACGGCGGTGGCGTCGGACAGGTCGCATTGCAGCGTGAAAGCCTGGCGTCCCAGTTGCGCAATGTCACGCGCGGTGTCTGCGGCCTCGTCAGCCGAGCGCCCGTAGTGCACAATGATGTCCCAGCCCTGCTCGGCCAGTGCCAGCGCAATGGTGCGGCCGAGCCGCTTGGCCGCGCCAGTGACGAGTGCAACTTTCTGTCGATCCGTGGTCATAGTCGTTGTGCCTTCTGCCGATCTTTCTAAAATGACACCATGCAATTGCAACTGCCTGAACCTTCTCCCGACGCGCTGCACGCTTCCCGCTCACTGCAAACACTGATTGCCAACGATATTCGCCACAAGTCGGGCTGGATATCGTTTGCCCGGTACATGGAGCTGGCGCTGTATGCGCCCGGGCTCGGGTACTACAGCGGCGGTGCGGCAAAGCTCGGAAAAGACGGAGATTTTACAACCGCGCCCGAAATCACGCCGCTTTTTGGCGCGACGCTGGCCCGTGCCGTGGCCGAGTTGCTGCCGGCGACGGCGCCGCAGCTACTCGAATTTGGCGCCGGCACAGGCAAGCTGGCGCTGGACTTGCTGACCGAGTTGACGGCGATGGGGGTCGCAATACATCGCTACTCGATCGTCGAGGTGTCCAGCGAATTGCGCGCCCGTCAGCAGCAATTGTTGAAGGCTTATCCGCAGGTGGTTTGGCTCGATCAGTTTCCGGCAATGTTCGCTGGCGTGGTTATCGGCAATGAAGTGCTGGATGCGATGCCCGCACATATCGTCGTAAAAACAGAACATGGCTGGCGCGAGCGAGGCATCGGTCTGTCGGCACGCAATTTTGTATTCCGCGACCGGTTGTGTGATCCCGCCATGATTGAACAGATTCCCGAGGCCGACGCTTTGCCGGTCGGCTATCTGACCGAGGTGCACCCGGTCGCCGCCGGCTTCATGCGCTCACTGTCAGACATGCTGCGCAACGGCCTGGCGGAGTCCGGGCAAGGCAGTGCGGCATTTCTGATCGATTACGGTTTCCCGGCACGTGAGTACTATCTTGACCAGCGCGATCACGGCACCTTGATGTGCCATTACAGGCACCATGCGCACGGTGATCCCTTCTTTTTGCCAGGCCTGCAAGACATCACGACCCATGTTGATTTCACCGCGATGGCGCGGGCGGCAATTGACGGCGGGCTCGACCTCCTGGGCTATTTGAGTCAGGCTGCATTTTTGCTCGAAGCCGGTCTGGGCGATCTGCTGTTGCGTACGCCCGCAGATGATGCGCGCCAATATTTGCCGCAAGCAAATGCTGTGCAGAAGCTGACCTCCCCTGCGGAAATGGGTGAACTGTTCAAGGTGCTGGTCGTTGGCACCAAGCTGCGCTTGCCTGAGCGGTTCGAGCGCAACGACCGCAGTCACCGGCTGTGATTCGCTGGTTCCTTGCCATCTTTGTTGCATTGGTGGTGCTTTCTTCCGTGTTGCCGTGGTTGGAAAAAATCGGGTTGGGCAAGTTGCCGGGAGATTTGCGTTTCCGGCTCTTCGGGAAAACCGTCTTCTTGCCCTTCGCTTCCACTGTCTTGATGTCGCTGGTTTTGGTTGCGGTAGTACGTTTGCTGCGCTGACGCCGCCAATGCTTGCCCTGTTCCCGGTTGCCGTCAAAAGGGACTTGCTTCGATAGAAAGCAGATAAAGCGTCTCCAAATCCTGGGACGCATCCTTGGCGCCAGCATCCTCGGGCGGCGACGACATGCCGGGATTTCGGAGGTTTCGGCGCTGATCCGCCAGGTCGGGCCCGCCGCTGACAGGGTTCATGAGCTAGCCCGAGCAATTATTGCCTCGACCGCAGGTTGGCGACTTGACGAATATGCAAACCGAAAACTTGAAATTCTCGTCCTGTCTTGTGACGGCCGCGCGAATCAATGCCGTCCAAATGAGGAGGCGCGGTGCTCGCCGGTATCCGTCGTGTGCAACCGGACGACGTTTTGGGTCATGGCAGCGTACTATACTGGCAGGCAGCGCAAATCACCTGTGCTGGCGGTGCCAGCGCCAACGCGGTGTTCGGGCCAAAGCCGTTATTGCCAGTGATCGGTATTTCCGCAGACTGGCAAGTATGCTGCTTCGTATGGTCGTAACCGGAAGGCTGTGTACGCAACTGAACGGCATTTTTGTGACATGGTTATTAGGAAAAAATGAAAGCATTTCGCGGTTTGACAGCTCTGATCATTGAACCGCACGCCGGTATGCGCGGCAGCCTGCATAACATGTTGAATTTGTGTGAGTTGACGAAAATTGAACATGCGGTGAGTTCGGGGACGGCAATTCGTCAGCTGCAAACGCGCAGCTTTGACATCATTCTGTGCGAGTACGATCTCGCCGATGGTCAGGACGGCCAGCAGCTTCTTGAGGATTTGCGCCACAATAAATTGATTTCCCTGTCGACGGTTTTTTTCATCGTGACCGCCGAGCGCGCGTACGAAAAAGTCGTTAGCGCCGCCGAGTTGGCGCCGACCGATTACATTCTCAAGCCATTTACCGCCGACACCTTGATGGAGCGTGTCGCGCGCGCCATCGAAAAGCGCGAGGTATTCGCCGAACTGCATCGTTTGATGGAGCGCGGCGACCTCGACCTTGCAATCGCACTTTGCCTGGAGGGCGAGAAGGGCGACCGCAAGTACTTTGTCGATTTCAAAAGGCTGCGCGCCGAACTGCATGTCACGCGGGGCGAACCGGAACTGGCTGAGCCAATTTATGCGGAGCTGTTTGAGTTGCGCGCGGTGGCGTGGGCACGTCTCGGTCTGGCAAAAACACTCTTCATGCAGGACAAGTTTGGCGAGGCCGAGGACATGCTGACTGCCCTGGTCGCAGAGAATAACAAGTTCATGGATGCCTATGATTGGCTTGCCAAGGCGCACGAGGCCAATGGGAAACTCTCGGATGCGCAAGCGGTATTGCAGGGGGCCGTGGCGATTTCGCCGCACGCCGTAAAACGCCTTCGCAAATTGGGGGAGCTGGCTTTGCAGGGAGGCGATATCCCGACTGCAGAAAAGGCGTTTCAGCAGGTCGTCACCAAGGGACGTTACTCGGAGTTTCGTGATCCTGAGGACCACGTCAGGCTGGTCAAGACGCTGGTCAAGAAAGGTGACACGATGCAGGCGGCAACCGTCATGCGCGATCTTGACAAGGCGTTGTCCGGGTCGCCCAAAGGCAAGGCGTGTCATGCGATTTCTGCTGCAATGTTGTACGAGGAAACAGGCGACCATGATCGGGTCGCCGATGAACTAACCAAAGCGATCGAAGCATGCCGTGAAGATATCGGCTTGTCGACCGACATGAAAATGGGTCTCGCAAAAAGTTGCCTCGATAACAATCTGGACGCAGGCGCCTCTGAAATAATGCTCGATGTGATGAACAATGCCTCCAACAGTGCCGCAATGGCCAAGGCAATGAGTGTGTTCGAACAGGCAGGGCGCAAGGATCTGGCAGAGAGTACCGCAAGGGAAAGTCGGCGCGTAGTCGTCGATCTGGTTTCGTCGGGCGCTGACAAGGCGCGTCAGGGCGATTATCGCGGCGCTGTCACCCTGATGATGGAAGCCGTCAAGAAGCTGCCAACCAATCCTCAGGTGGTTTTCAACGCCGCAGTTGCCGTGCTCAAGTCACTTGAAAACCTGGGGTGGGAGGAGAAGCTGGGTGATGATGCACGCATGCTGATTGACAGCGCACGCCGCCTCGATCCGTCCAATCCAAGGCTGTCCTCGTTGTCGGCGCTCTATCAAAGTATTCTCAAAAAATACGGTATCAATATCGTCGCCGCCGCGGCCTCCAGTATCCCCGCAAAGCGCGCGTGAACAGGCGGGTTGGTTGCCAATGGCAGCATTCGCGCCGGTGGCGTTACGACCCTCGTCTTCATTTCGCCTGGTCCCGGCCCTAGTACCGGAGAGCTCCTGCCGGGCCATACAAAATGCCGGATCTTTGTCCTGAGTTAATGCAAAATAATGTCGTGTCGTTAGAGTCTCAGGATGTCGTTTTGATGGAGGTCTGATGTCCGGAAAATCCTGGGTAGACGCATGGATGCCGTCGCAACTGCAGCAGAGCATCAATCCGTGGCGATTCGTTTTCAGTCCGGGTGGAAGTCAATATGGACTACTTAATTTTTCCATGAAGTCGAGCGACCCCGAAATGGAGCGCGATATTGTCGAAAATGTCGCCAGTTATGGTCGTCAGCTAGGACGACTTAATGATGTTGTCACCGTATTGCTCAAGCACATCCCGTTGCCGGACCTCGAAACGGCCGAGCAAAAGGCGCTTGCCGGATTTCAGGAGCTTGCCAACCAGATCGCTGCGGCAAAAGCAGGGCATCAAGGTCTTGATGACTCGGCAATTGAAGGTCTGATCGAATGGATTTCCTTTCTCAAGATGCACGATCCAACCGCATTCAAAAGCATTAGCGGTCGTTTGGCATCAGTCATCTCCCCGGCTGCCGCACCGCAATCCTGAGCCTGCCGCACGCAGGCCGAGACGATATTTCTGCCAAGAGACAACTCCAGCTGGAAATCCCAGATTATTTTTCTTAATGGAAAGTGGAATTGATTCGGGATAATTTAGTATGCATGGTGGTCTACAGATTCCTCACCCCAAATGCACGCCATGCCAAATTCACTAGACTCTGACGCGAAGCCACCCCAACAACCACCTGCTGCACCTGCTGGCATCGACGCGGACTCGCCCGCAAACGCACCACAACCCCAATCCTCATGGGCCAGGCTTCAGGACGAAAGGCCATGGTCGCAATCGTGGAACGTGTTCACGGCCCGAATGCGTGCACTCTCGGATAGGGTCGGAAAGCGCCTTACCCAACGCACGTTGAAGATTGGCGTATCCGCGCGTATTTTCTATCCTGAGCCAGGGGCCAAGGGTTTGCGAGGAAGAACGTTGCAATACCTCGAGGAATCAATCGCACAATGGGTCATGTCGCGCGATGTGCTGGTATTCATGATTCCAACCGTTAATACCAACGGTTTGCTGCACCCAAGCAATATTCGCTTGAGGGATTACGCAAAGCATCTCGATGGCCTGGTCCTGCAGGGTGGGGCGGACGTATCGCCGCAAAGTTATTCGGAGGCCGCAACGCGTCCGGAATGGAGCGGTGATCGTGCGCGGGACATGTATGAGCTGGAGCTATTGCATGAATTTATTGAGGCCGACAAGCCGGTTCTTGGAATCTGTCGGGGATGCCAATTAATCAACGTTGCCTTTGGCGGTAGCTTGTACCAGGACATTGCGTCCGACGTCCCGGAAGCGATTGTCCATGTCAATGATCTCTATGACAGCCATCGGCATCGCATTATCTTTCCGGAGGGTTCGTCGCTGCACGACATGTTCACCGACAAAGCTTCACCACTCGTTAACTCGATACATCATCAAGCGGTTAAAACGCTGGGGCGTGATTTGTCCGTTGAAGCAATTTCGACCGACGACCAGATCATTGAGGCGATTCGGTACCGAAAAGCAAACTTCGTCATGGGTTTGCAGTGGCACCCGGAATTCCATCGCGCAGGCGGTAACGATTTGCTTGACTGCACGCCAATCCTGGATAATTTCCTGCGGGCTGCACGTGAGACCAGATTCTAGCAGGGCGCATCTTGGGAGTGAGTACATGCACCGCCGTGCCGTTGTGATCCCGGAAAGCCGGTGCGCAGCAGGAAAAGAAATCACTTTAGAACGACGATTCACTGCCTTCATAGTATGATGCCGAACAAATTTCGAGCGCATACTGTCGGCCGGAACTCACAATCAACTAAAGATTGGTTCCGAAACCCTTCGGTGGCGATTGACAAAGCATGGTCTCTCCAATATAGTTTGGGGTTCCCCGCGGAGGGGTGGCCGAGTGGTTAATGGCAGCAGACTGTAAATCTGCCCTCTTACGAGTACGCTGGTTCGAATCCAGCCCCCTCCACCAGGTAAATTGCAGCAAAGTCAGTAGTGTAAGAAGTGTCGCGGGAATCGCGGAGATGGCGGCCCTCGCGGGTGTAGCTCAATGGTAGAGCTGAAGCCTTCCAAGCTTATGACGAGGGTTCGATTCCCTTCACCCGCTCCAGTTTTATGAGGTCGATGCTCATTGAGATCGATTTCAAAGTCGCCCTTTTAGCTCAGTGGTAGAGCACTCCCTTGGTAAGGGAGAGGCCACGTGTTCAATCCACGTAAAGGGCACCAGATTTAGTTGCATGAATTCGTTGTACTCGAAATGGTATTGCGGCAGGTCGATCGGGCGCGTGCCTGAACATTCTCATCAAATCGTTAGGAGTCCAAGATGGCAAAAAGCAAGTTTGAGCGGACCAAGCCGCACGTGAATGTGGGCACGATTGGTCACGTCGATCATGGTAAAACCACGTTGACGGCGGCCATCGCAACGGTGTTGTCGAAGAAGTTTGGCGGCGAAGCGAAGGCATATGACCAGATTGACGCGGCACCGGAAGAAAAAGCGCGCGGCATCACGATCAATACGGCCCACGTCGAGTACGAAACAGCAGCGCGTCACTACGCGCACGTTGACTGCCCAGGCCATGCCGATTATGTGAAGAACATGATCACGGGTGCGGCGCAGATGGACGGTGCGATTCTGGTGTGTTCGGCAGCAGACGGCCCGATGCCACAGACCCGCGAGCACATCTTGCTGGCACGTCAGGTTGGCGTCCCGTACATCATTGTGTTCCTGAACAAGTGCGACATGGTCGATGACGCCGAGCTGCTTGAGCTAGTCGAAATGGAAGTACGCGAACTGCTGGTGAAGTACGAATTCCCGGGCGACGATCTGCCAATCATCCAGGGTTCGGCGAAGCTGGCGCTGGAAGGCGACCTGGGTCCCTTGGGCGAGCAGGCGATCATGAAGCTGGCCGATGCACTGGACACCTACATCCCGACGCCAGAGCGTGCCGTCGACGGCGCGTTCCTGCTGCCGGTCGAGGACGTGTTCTCGATCTCGGGTCGCGGTACCGTTGTCACGGGTCGTATCGAGCGCGGTATCGTCAAGGTCGGCGAGGAACTGGAAATCATCGGCATTCGCGACACGCAGAAGACGACGTGCACGGGCGTGGAAATGTTCCGCAAATTGCTCGATCAAGGGCAGGCTGGCGACAACGTCGGCGTGCTGCTGCGCGGTACCAAGCGTGAAGATGTCGAGCGGGGTCAAGTGCTGGCCAAGCCGAATTCGATCAAGCCGCACAAGCATTTCACCGGCGAGATCTATGTGCTGTCCAAAGACGAGGGTGGCCGTCATACGCCGTTCTTCAACAACTATCGTCCGCAGTTCTACTTCCGCACCACGGACGTGACCGGATCGATCGAGTTGCCGAAGGATAAAGAGATGGTCATGCCAGGCGACAACGTGTCGATCACCGTGATGTTGATCAACCCGATCGCGATGGAAGAAGGCCTGCGCTTCGCTATTCGTGAAGGCGGTCGCACCGTCGGCGCCGGTGTTGTTGCCAAAATTATTGAGTAAGTTTTGAATTGAGCGCTGCGTTGGTGGGTCCAAGATCACCAACGCAGCGTTTTCAGTTCAAGTTGTTTTCAAACGTAGGGGCGTAGCTCAACTGGCAGAGCGTCGGTCTCCAAAACCGAAGGTTGGGGGTTCGAGGCCCTCCGCCCCTGCCACCGATTCAGGTGCAGGGTACCGAAAGTAAAAAGCGTATGTCTAATCACCCCGTGCAAACGGTTAGCACCTCAAGCGACCGATTGAAGGTCGCATTGGCCGTTTGTGCTGTCATCGCAGGTGTCGTTGGCTTCTATGTTCTTGCCGACAAGTCCTCTCTTGTTCGTGCCAGCGCGCTGGTACTGGGGTTGGCCATAGCAGTTGCATTGGCGTGGACCTCCACGCAAGGCCGGGAGTTTTTGAGCTTTGCAAGCGAGGCAGTTCGCGAAACCAAAAAAGTGGTTTGGCCAACGCGCAAAGAGGCACTTCAAATCACTGCAATCGTTTTTCTTTTTGTCTTGGTGATGGCCTTGTTTCTTTGGGGCACTGATAAGTTTCTGGAATTCTTGCTGTATGACGTGATTTTGGGTTGGAAAAAATAATGAGCGATCAGAATCAAGACGGCGCCCAACAAAAATCCGAAGACGCGGCTACGGTCGCCCTGACCAGCAAAAAGCGATGGTATGTTGTCCACGCCTATTCCGGTATGGAAAAAAGTGTGCAGCGAGCATTGACCGAACGGATTATTCGGGCCGGTATGGATGCCCAGTTTGGACAGATTCTTGTTCCGACCGAGGAAGTTATCGAAGTCAAGAATGGTCAGAAGTCCGTCACCGAACGGCGTTTCTTCCCGGGATATGTGCTGGTCGAAATGGAAATGACGGATGAGACCTGGCATCTGGTAAAAAACACCAGCAAGGTGACAGGGTTCATTGGTGGTAAATCAAACAAGCCGACGCCAATTCCTCCACATGAAGTGGACAAGATCATGCAACAAATGCAAGAAGGGATCGAGAAGCCTCGTCCCAAAGTCTTGTATGAAGTGGGCGAGCTGGTACGCATTAAAGATGGTCCATTTACAGACTTCAATGGCAACGTCGAGGAAGTCAATTACGAGAAATCAAGAGTTCGGGTTTCGGTAACCATCTTCGGTCGCGCCACGCCAGTAGAGCTGGAATTCGGGCAAGTCGAAAAAGCCTAAACTCCGGATCGCCGGAGAAAATAAAAAACGCCGAATCGGAGCGTCGCAAGTTAATAGCGGAATGCCGATTGCATTGCTAGAGGAGCCCAACTAGTTCTCTGTTAATTACAGGTAGCGAAAGGGCGCTATCACTCATCACTTGAAGGAGCCATCATGGCAAAGAAGATTATTGGTTTTATCAAGCTGCAAGTGCCAGCTGGTAAGGCAAACCCGTCCCCTCCGATTGGCCCAGCCTTGGGTCAGCGCGGTTTGAACATCATGGAATTCTGCAAGGCGTTTAACGCCCAGACCCAAGGCCTCGAGCCAGGTTTGCCAATTCCGGTTGTGATTACCGCCTTTGCCGACAAGTCATTCACTTTCGTGATGAAGACGCCGCCTGCGACGATTCTTATCAAGAAGGCTGCCGGCATTACCAAAGGTTCAGCAAAACCGCATGTCGACAAAGTCGGCAGCATCACCCGCAAGCAAGCGGAAGAAATCGCAACCCAAAAGCGTCCGGATCTTACGGCAGCTGACATGGATGCAGCTGTGCGTATCATCGCCGGCTCCGCACGTTCCATGGGTATCACGGTGGAGGGTCTGTAATGGCTAAGTTATCGAAACGCGTCAAAGCAATCAAAGCCAAGGTCGATCGTACCAAGGCCTACCCGTTCGACAATGCAGTCGCATTGATCAAAGAACTGGCAACAGCAAAATTCAACGAATCTATCGATGTGTCGGTGCAGTTGGGTGTTGATGCCAAGAAGTCGGATCAAGTTGTGCGTGGCTCCGTCGTTCTGCCAGCCGGCACAGGAAAAACTGTTCGCGTAGCAGTATTTGCTACCGGCGAAAAAGCTGAGCAGGCCAAAGCGGCTGGCGCCGATATCGTTGGTATGGAAGACCTGGCCGAGCAAATCAAAGCCGGTAACATGCCATTCGACATCGTCATTGCGTCGCCAGATACGATGCGTATCGTTGGTACCCTCGGTCAGATTCTCGGCCCACGTGGTTTGATGCCAAATCCTAAAGTCGGCACCGTTACGCCAGATGTCGCGACGGCCGTCAAGAACGCCAAAGCCGGTCAAGTTCAGTACCGTACGGACAAGGGCGGTATCATTCACGCCACGATCGGTCGGAAGTCTTTCAGCGATGAAGCGTTGAAGTCGAATTTGGTCGCGCTGATTGATGCGCTCAATAAAGCCAAGCCGACCTCAAGCAAAGGCGTGTATCTGCGTAAAGTTTCCTTGTCGTCAACGATGGGTGCCGGCGTTCGCGTCGACCAGACCTCGCTGGCTGCTTAAGAATTGAATCAAGTCCTCGTGCCCTATGGCGCGAGGCGAATCTTTGGGCTGGGCCAGAAACAGGAATCTGAATTTGGTCCAGGCAATCAAAGACCGTTGGGCACTGCTCCAGTAGGTCATGGGCAAGGTTAAAACGCCAGTTGTGCAATCGGCCGGCACCCAACGCAGATGGTGAGCCCGAACAAGTTTTGTAGTCTCTAAGCTGGCCTGCCAGTCGGAACTCCTAACTTCGGACGCCGTGTTCGAACCGATGCAAGGCAAGTAACCACTTGGGTTATGTAGTTGCTGAACATCATTTTTGGAGGTTGACCGTGAGTCTCAATCTGAATGACAAAAAGGCCGTCGTAGCTGAAATCTCTGCAAAAGTAGCAACTGCACAGACGATCGTCGTGGCTGAATACCGTGGCATCCAGGTGAGTCACTTGACGCAACTGCGTGCAAAAGCGCGTGCCGAAGGCGTGTACCTGCGCGTGTTGAAAAACACGCTTGCTCGTCGCGCTGTTGAAGGCACCGCGTTCTCTGGCCTTGCTTCCGAAATGACCGGCCCGTTGATCTATTCGATCTCGGATGATGCCGTTGCTGCAGCGAAAGTCTTGCAAGACTTCGCCAAAACCAACGACAAACTGGTCATCAAGGCGGGCAATTATGCCGGCAAATCGCTTGATAAAGCGGGCGTGTCGTCATTGGCCAGTATCCCTAGCCGTGAAGTTCTGCTGTCCCAGTTGTTGGGCATCATGCAGGCGCCGGTATCAGGATTTGCGCGCGCCTTGGCTGCTCTTGCAGCCAAGAAAAGCGAAGGAATCGAAGTAGCACCGACCGTAGACGCGCCTGCTGAAGAAGCCGCCGCCGAAACGCCAGTCGAGGCCGCTTAATTCAGGCGAGAAATAATCTGCCTGACGGTTTCAATGTTTTGCGTTAGTACTGATCAGATGTAATCATCAATATAATTTAGGAGTTTCAAATGGCAATTAGCAAAGACGATATCCTGGAAGCCGTAGGCGCAATGTCCGTAATGGACCTGAACGACATGGTTAAGGCATTCGAAGAGAAATTTGGCGTGTCAGCAGCTGCTATGTCAGTCGCTGGTCCAGCTGGCGGTGCGGCAGCGGTTGTTGAAGAGCAAACCGAATTCACCGTGACGCTGACCGATTTCGGCGCGAATAAAGTTGGCGTGATTAAGGCTGTTCGCGAAATCACCGGTCTGGGCTTGAAAGAAGCTAAAGATCTGGTTGACGGTGCACCGAAGCCAGTCAAGGAAGCTGTCTCGAAAGCGGATGCTGAAGCCGCGAAGAAGAAACTGGAAGATGCCGGCGCGAAAGCCGAAATCAAGTAAGTTTGGTATGTCAGCGCAGTATTGCGGCGCCTGAGTCAAAGCGCGGAATCCTTTTTATAAAGGATTCGGCTTTGGCTCCTTTGTCGTTTTTGAAATTGGTTCGTTTGACAGCAATCGCACCCTTCCATCCAACGGAAGATTCAGCTTAAAACGAATTTGCAGGGTTGTCACTTGAGGTTTCGTCGTTGTTGGCCCGCGCTAGAAATGCGCGACGCTGTCGAATCCTGAATTGTCCTTCCTTCCTGTCACTCACGGAGTGTTCATGCACTACTCATTTACTGAGAAGAAGCGTATTCGTAAATCTTTTGCGAAACGCGCTAACGTTCACAACGTTCCGTTCCTGCTGGCGACGCAGCTCGAGTCCTACCTTAGCTTCCTGCAGGCGGACAAAGTACCATCGCAACGCAAGAATGATGGCCTGCAGTCGGCCTTCACATCGATTTTCCCTATCGTTTCGCACAATGGTTTTGCGCGTCTCGAATTCCTGTCGTACGTTCTGGGTGATCCACCTTTCGACGTCAAGGAATGCCAGCAGCGCGGCCTGACGTTCGCGTCGCCGCTACGTGCCAAGGTGCGTCTGGTCATTCTGGACAAGGAATCGCCGACCAAGCCTGTCGTCAAGGAAATGAAGGAGCAGGAAGTCTACATGGGCGAGTTGCCCCTGATGACGACGACCGGTTCGTTCGTGATCAATGGCACCGAGCGTGTGATCGTCTCCCAGTTGCATCGTTCGCCAGGCGTGTTCTTCGAACATGATCGCGGCAAGACGCATTCCTCAGGCAAACTGCTGTTCTCGGCACGGATTATTCCTTACCGCGGTTCATGGCTTGATTTCGAGTTCGATCCGAAAGACATCCTGTTCTTCCGCGTGGACCGTCGCCGCAAGATGCCAGTGACGATCTTGCTCAAGGCGATCGGCATGACGCCGGAACAGATTCTTGCGAACTTCTTCGTGTTCGACAATTTTGCATTGCGCAGCGAAGGCGGCGAGATGGAATTTGTCGGCGAACGCCTGCGTGGTGAAGTCGCACGTTTCGACATTACCGACAAGGCTGGCAAGTCGCTGGTGTCGAAGGACAAGCGGATCAACGCCAAGCATGTGCGCGACATTGAAGCTGCGGGCATCAAGCACATTTCGGTGCCGGAAGACTACCTGCTCGGTCGCGTGTTGGCGAAGAACATCGTTGACGCCGATACCGGCGAAGTCGTTGCCAGTGCCAACGACGAACTGACCGAAGAGCTGATGGCGCGTCTGCGTGAAGCCAATGTGACCGATATTCAGACGTTGTACACCAACGATCTGGACCAGGGTGGCTACATTTCGCAGACCCTGCGCATGGACGATACCGCTGACCAGATGGCCGCGAAAGTCGCAATCTACCGGATGATGCGCCCAGGCGAGCCACCGACCGAAGATTCGGTCGAGGCACTGTTCAACGGCCTGTTCTACAACGAAGACCGCTACGATCTGTCGGCCGTTGGTCGAATGAAATTCAATCGTCGCATCGGTCGCGACGAATTGACCGGTCTGATGACCCTGTCGAACGATGACGTGCTGGCAGTGATCAAGATTCTGGTCGAGCTGCGCAATGGTCGCGGCGAAGTCGATGACATTGATCACCTCGGCAATCGTCGTGTGCGTTGCGTCGGCGAACTGGCCGAAAATCAATTCCGTGCAGGTCTGGTTCGGGTTGAGCGTGCCGTCAAGGAACGTCTCGGCCAGGCCGAAGCGGACAACCTGATGCCGCATGACCTGATCAACTCGAAGCCAATTTCTGCCGCCATTCGCGAGTTCTTCGGTTCGTCGCAGTTGTCGCAGTTTATGGATCAGACCAACCCGTTGTCTGAGATAACCCACAAGCGCCGCGTATCGGCACTTGGGCCCGGTGGTTTGACACGGGAACGCGCCGGCTTTGAAGTGCGTGACGTGCATCCAACGCATTACGGCCGCGTTTGCCCGATCGAAACACCGGAAGGTCCGAACATCGGCCTGATCAATTCGCTGGCGTTGTATGCCCGCCTGAACGAATACGGCTTCCTCGAAACGCCGTATCGCAAAGTTGATGGCAGCAAGATCACGACCCAGATCGACTATCTGTCGGCCATTGAAGAAGGACGCTACATCATCGCTCAGGCGAATGCGACCATCGACAAGACCGGTCGCCTGTCGGATGAATTGGTGTCTGCCCGTGAAGCCGGTGAGACCATTCTGGTGTCGCCGGAGCGCGTCCAGTACATGGACGTGGCGCCGGGCCAGATTGTTTCCGTAGCGGCGTCGCTGATCCCGTTCCTTGAGCACGATGATGCAAACCGTGCGTTGATGGGTGCGAACATGCAGCGCCAGGCCGTACCTTGCCTGCGCCCGGAAAAAGCATTCGTTGGAACCGGTATCGAACGCACGGTTGCGGTCGACTCAGGTACGACCGTGCAGGCCCTGCGTGGCGGGCTGGTCGACTATATTGATGCGGGCCGTGTTGTGATTCGCGTCAATGACGAAGAAGCGTTGGCTGGCGAAGTCGGCGTGGATATCTATAACCTGATCAAGTACACCCGTTCAAACCAGAACACCAACATCAACCAGCGTCCGATCGTCAAGGTCGGTGACCGCGTCGCCAAGCACGACGTGATTGCCGATGGCGCCTCGACCGACCTGGGTGAGCTGGCTCTGGGCCAGAACATGCTGGTCGCGTTCATGCCGTGGAATGGCTACAACTTCGAAGATTCGATTCTGATCTCGGAAAAAGTTGTTGCCGATGATCGGTACACCTCGATTCATATCGAAGAGCTGTCGGTGGTCGCACGCGATACCAAGCTGGGTGCCGAAGAAATCACGCGCGACATTTCGAACTTGGCCGAGAACCAGCTGGCCCGCCTGGATGAGTCGGGAATCGTCTACATTGGTGCCGAAGTTGAGGCCGGTGATACGCTGGTCGGCAAGGTCACGCCAAAAGGCGAGACCCAACTGACGCCGGAAGAGAAGCTGCTGCGCGCGATTTTCGGCGAGAAGGCCTCGGACGTGAAGGACACCTCACTGCGCGTGCCATCCGGCATGATCGGAACGGTAATCGACGTGCAGGTCTTCACACGCGAGGGTATCGTGCGCGACAAGCGCGCCCAGCAAATCATCGATGATGAGCTGAAGCGCTATCGCCTCGACCTGAACGATCAGTTGCGTATCGTCGAAGGCGATGCGTTCCAGCGTCTGGAAAAAATGTTGACAGGTAAGGTCGTCAACGGCGGTCCGAAGAAGCTTGCCAAGGGCGCCAAGATCACCAAGGAATACCTGGATGATCTGGACAAATACCACTGGTTCGATATTCGCCCTGCTGACGACGATGCTGCGACATCGCTTGAAGCGATCAAGGAATCGATCGCCGAGAAGCGTCATCAATTCGATCTGGCCTTTGAAGAAAAGCGCAAGAAGCTGACGCAAGGCGATGAATTGCCGCCAGGCGTTCAAAAGATGGTCAAGGTCTATCTCGCGGTCAAGCGTCGTCTGCAACCGGGCGACAAGATGGCCGGGCGCCACGGTAACAAGGGTGTGGTTTCCCGCATCGTGCCGATTGAAGACATGCCATACATGGCAGACGGTACGCCGGCTGACATCGTGTTGAACCCGCTGGGCGTGCCGTCACGGATGAACGTGGGTCAGGTTCTGGAAGTGCATCTGGGCTGGGCAGCAAAAGGCCTGGGCCTGCGCATCGGCGAAATGCTCAAGGCGCAAGCCAAGGCAATCGAGCTGCGCAAGTTCCTGAAAGTGATCTACAACGAGTCGGGCAAGCAGGAAGATCTGGACAGCTTCACCGATGATGAAATCTTCGAACTGTCGGCAAATCTGAAACATGGCGTGCCGTTTGCGACACCTGTGTTCGATGGCGCCAATGAAGAAGAGATTCATCGCATGCTGGATCTGGCCTATCCTGACCATATCGCCAAGCAGCTCGGCATGACGCCATCGAAGAATCAGGTCACGATGTACGACGGTCGTACCGGCGAAGCGTTCGAGCGCTCGGTCACCGTGGGTTACATGCACGTCCTGAAACTGCATCATCTGGTGGACGACAAGATGCATGCGCGTTCGACCGGACCGTACTCGTTGGTGACGCAGCAGCCATTGGGCGGTAAAGCGCAGTTCGGTGGTCAGCGTTTCGGGGAAATGGAAGTCTGGGCACTGGAAGCGTACGGCGCGTCATATGTCTTGCAAGAGATGTTGACGGTCAAGTCCGATGACGTGAACGGTCGTACCAAGGTCTACGAAAATCTGGTCAAGGGCGACCATGTGATCGATGCCGGTATGCCTGAATCGTTTAACGTGCTGGTCAAGGAAATCCGTTCACTCGGTATTGATATTGATCTGGAACGCGATTAACGACGACACGTGAAGAACTGGCAAGGCGCAGCAATGTGCCTTGCCAGTTCGTCCCCGTTTACGCCGACAAGAATTATGACGTAGCACTAGTAGCAAAGCAAAGCATCAAGGAATAGCCAGTCCGTACCCGGTATCAGCGGAACCCCGCCCACAAGCGGGGCTCTCCCGCCAATGCGAACAGGGTCATGCGCGCTCCGGCCAATTCCCCGCCATACATCAAGCGACATCACGCCACTGGAGTGACAAATGAAAGCATTGCTGGATCTATTCAAGCAAGTTCAACAGAACGAACAATTCGACGCGATCAAGATTGGTCTTGCGTCCCCCGAGAAAATCCGTTCATGGTCCTACGGCGAAGTCAAAAAGCCGGAAACCATCAACTACCGCACCTTCAAGCCAGAACGTGATGGCCTGTTCTGCGCCAAGATTTTTGGCCCGATCAAAGACTACGAATGTCTTTGCGGCAAATACAAGCGCCTCAAGCATCGCGGCGTTATCTGCGAGAAGTGCGGCGTCGAAGTCACGCTGGCCAAGGTGCGTCGCGAGCGCATGGGCCACATCGAGCTGGCCTCGCCAACAGCGCATATCTGGTTCCTGAAGTCGCTACCTTCGCGTCTGGGCATGGTTCTCGACATGACACTGCGGGACATTGAACGCGTCCTGTATTTCGAAGCCTACGTCGTGACCGATCCAGGCATGACGCCGCTGAAGAAATGCCAGATCATGTCGGAAGACGACTATGCGGCAAAGTACGAAGAATTCGGCGACGACTTCATCGCTTTCATGGGCGCCGAAGGTATCCGCGAACTGCTGCGCTCGATCGATATCGATCGCGATGCGGAAATGTTGCGCGTTGAGTTGAAAGAATCGAAGTCCGAAGCCAAGATCAAGAAGTATGCAAAGCGACTGAAAGTGCTTGAGGCATTCCAGCGTTCGGGTATCAAGCCGGACTGGATGATCATGGAAGTGCTGCCAGTGTTGCCGCCAGAACTGCGTCCATTGGTACCGCTGGATGGCGGTCGTTTCGCGACCTCCGATCTGAACGACCTGTATCGCCGCGTCATCAATCGCAACAATCGTCTCAAGCGCCTGATGGAACTGCGCGCACCTGAAATCATTACGCGTAACGAAAAGCGGATGTTGCAGGAAGCCGTCGATTCGTTGCTGGACAACGGCCGTCGTGGCAAGGCAATGACCGGCGCCAACAAGCGTCCGCTGAAATCGCTGGCCGAAATGATCAAGGGTAAAGGCGGTCGTTTCCGTCAGAACTTGCTGGGCAAGCGCGTCGATTACTCGGGCCGTTCTGTCATCGTGGTGGGTCCGCAACTGAAATTGCATCAGTGCGGCTTGCCGAAGCTGATGGCACTGGAGCTGTTCAAGCCGTTCATTTTCAACAAGCTTGAGTTGATGGGCCTGGCGACAACCATCAAGGCCGCGAAGAAACTGGTCGAAATCCAGGAACCGGTCGTTTGGGACATTCTCGAGGACGTGATCCGTGAACATCCGGTCATGCTTAACCGCGCGCCGACCTTGCATCGTCTGGGCATCCAGGCGTTCGAGCCAGTCCTGATCGAAGGCAAGGCCATTCAGCTGCATCCGCTGGTCTGCGCCGCGTTCAACGCCGACTTTGACGGCGATCAAATGGCGGTCCACGTTCCACTGTCGATCGAAGCCCAGATGGAAGCGCGCACGCTGATGCTCGCATCCAACAACATCCTGTTCCCGTCAAACGGCGAGCCGTCGATCGTTCCTTCGCAGGATATCGTGCTTGGTCTGTACTACGCGACCCGCGAAAAGATCAACGGCAAGAACGAAGGCATGATGTTCCCGGACGTGTCGGAAGTCATCCGCGCCTATGACAACAAGGAAGTCGAACTGACCTCCCGCGTCACCGTGCGGATTACCGAATATCCAAAAAATCCCGAGACCGGTGAGTTCGAGAAGACCATCACCCGTTACGAGACCACGATTGGCCGCGCCATCCTGTCCGAGATCCTGCCAAAGGGTCTGCCATTCAGCGTGCTGAACCGCGCGCTGAAAAAGAAGGAAATCTCAAAGCTGATCAACACGTCGTTCCGCAAGTGCGGCCTGCGTGCGACGGTCGTCTTTGCCGACCAGCTGATGCAGTCGGGTTTCCGCCTCGCCACGCGCGCCGGTATCTCGATCTGCGTTGACGACATGCTGGTGCCGCCACAAAAAGTGACGATCATTGCGACCGCCGAGCAGGAAGTAAAACAGATCGAGCAGCAATATTCGTCCGGATTGGTCACTGCTGGTGAGCGCTACAACAAAGTCGTCGATATCTGGGGCAAGGCCGGCGACGATGTCGGCAAGGCCATGATGGACCAACTCAAGGTCGAAGACGTGATTCGCCGTGACGGCACCAAGTCGACCCAGGAATCGTTCAACGCGATTTACATGATGGCCGATTCCGGTGCGCGCGGTTCCGCAGCCCAGATTCGTCAGCTTGCCGGTATGCGCGGATTGATGGCCAAACCGGATGGCTCAATCATTGAAACGCCGATCACCGCGAACTTCCGCGAGGGTCTGAACGTGTTGCAGTACTTCATTTCGACGCACGGCGCCCGTAAAGGTCTGGCTGACACCGCGCTGAAGACAGCGAACTCAGGTTACCTGACACGTCGTTTGGTCGACGTGACGCAGGATCTGGTCGTGATCGAAGACGATTGCGGCACGTCCAATGGCGCATCGATGAAGGCCATGGTCGAAGGCGGCGAAGTGATTGAAGCGTTGCGTGACCGGATCCTCGGTCGTGTTGCTGCTAACGACATCGTCAACCCTGAGACCCAGGCGACGTTGTTCCCGGCCGGTACACTGCTGGACGAAGATGGCGTTGAAGAAATCGAGCGCCTCGGTATCGATGAAGTCAAGGTTCGCACACCGCTGACCTGCGACACACGCTATGGCTTGTGCGGCATGTGTTACGGCCGTGACCTTGGTCGCGGCGTGCTGGTCAATGCCGGCGAAGCAGTCGGCGTCATTGCCGCACAGTCGATCGGTGAGCCGGGTACCCAGCTGACAATGCGTACCTTCCACATTGGTGGTGCTGCATCGCGCGCCGCTGTGGCCTCGTCGGTGGAAGCCAAATCGAACGGTACTGTGCGTTTCACCGTCACGATGCGTTACGTCACCAACGGCAAGGGTGGTCAGATTGTCATTTCCCGTTCCGGCGAAGTGCTCATTACCGACGACCACGGCCGCGAGCGTGAGCGTCATAAAGTGCCTTACGGCGCCACCTTGAGCGTGCATGACGGCTTGGTGATCAAGGCCGGTACCGCACTGGCCACATGGGATCCGTTGACCCGTCCGATCATTACCGAATACGCCGGTACAGTGCGTTTCGAGAATGTCGAAGAAGGATCGACCGTTGCCCGCCAGGTGGATGATGTTACCGGCCTGTCAACGCTCGTGGTCATTGACGCGAAACGGCGCGGCTCGGTCAGCAAGACGGTACGCCCTCAAGTCAAGCTGCTCAACGAAGCTGGCGAAGAAGTCAAGATTGCCGGCACCGAACACGCCGTGACGATCGGTTTCCAGGTTGGTGCTCTGATTACCGTCAAGGACGGTCAGCAAGTGCATGTCGGCGAAGTGCTGGCGCGTATTCCGACTGAATCGCAAAAAACGCGCGACATCACTGGTGGTTTGCCACGTGTTGCCGAGTTGTTCGAAGCGCGGTCGCCGAAAGACGCCGGTATGCTCGCCGAGGTCACCGGTACGGTTGCGTTCGGTAAGGAAACCAAGGGCAAGCAGCGTCTGGAAATTACCGACCTCGACGGTAACAAGCATGAATTCCTGATCACCAAGGACAAGCAGGTGCTGGTGCATGATGGCCAGGTCGTCAACAAGGGCGAGATGATCGTGGATGGTCCGGCCGATCCGCAGGACATCTTGCGTTTGCTGGGTATCGAAGCGCTGGCTCGTTACATCGTTGACGAGGTGCAGGATGTGTACCGACTGCAGGGCGTGAAGATCAATGACAAGCACATTGAAGTGATCGTGCGTCAAATGTTGCGTCGGGTTCAGATCGTTGACGCTGGCGATGCCAATTACATCACCGGTGAACAGGTCGAGCGTTCGGAGCTGCTGGACGAGAACGATCGTGTCAGTGCCGACGGCAAGATTCCTGCGACTTACGAGAATGTGCTGTTGGGAATTACGAAGGCATCCCTGTCGACCGACTCGTTCATCTCGGCTGCATCGTTCCAGGAAACCACTCGCGTTCTTACGGAAGCAGCAATCATGGGCAAGCGCGATGGTCTGCGCGGGCTGAAAGAAAACGTGATTGTCGGCCGTTTGATCCCGGCTGGTACCGGTCTGGCATTCCACCGTGCGCGCAAGGAAAAGGAAACATGGGAAGCCGACGAGCGCACGGCATTGCTGCTTGCTGAAAAGGCCGCCAGGGCAGCTGACATCGAAGCGCAAATGGCCGATATTAGCGGTCCATCGGATAGCGAAGCATAGCGCTCCCGGGATTTTGTGCCCAACGGCATCGGGGAATGATCCTCGATGCCGTTTTGTTTTTCCCATCTTTGAGCCCGTATTTGTTGGACTCCCGGGCTTAATGATTAGATACATGCATTGACTCGCCGCTATGTAGCCTATATACTCGCGAGTTCTCGATTTTAAGCTTTACCAAGGTAAGGCTTTCACACGGGCAGCAGCCCGGTGTCGCAGAAGTCGAGCCGAGCGCCTTGCAGGCGCCACGATTTGTTTAGTCCCCGGACAACCGTTTTCGGGATCTGTTAATAGAAGTAATTTTGTTGGGTTTAGAGCGATGCCAACCATCAATCAACTGATTCGCCAGCCGCGTGTTTCCGCACGCGTCAAAAGCAAATCGCCGGCGCTGGAAAACAGCCCGCAAAAACGCGGCGTCTGCACGCGCGTTTATACAACGACCCCAAAGAAGCCAAATTCGGCTTTGCGTAAGGTCGCCAAAGTACGCTTGACCAACGGTTTCGAAGTCATTTCGTACATCGGTGGTGAAGGGCATAACCTGCAAGAGCATAGCGTGGTGTTGCTGCGCGGTGGTCGTGTCAAGGATTTGCCGGGTGTGCGTTATCACATGGTCCGCGGAGCGCTGGATACCCAGGGCGTCAAGGATCGTAAGCAGTCTCGTTCCAAGTACGGTACGAAGCGCGCCAAGGCTGCCAAGAAGTAATATTGTTCGTTCCGCTATTTTTTTGCGGAACCGGTGTCGGTCCCATTTGGGCCGAGTAAGTGGATGGCCATGATGGCAATCCGCGAGCGGGTAACCGGAAATGTTGCGCGCTCAACTGAAGATTGAAGGGAATCGAAATGCCACGTCGTCGTGAAGTCCCCAAGCGGGATATTTTGCCAGATCCAAAGTTCGGTAATGTTGATGTCGCCAAGTTTGTCAACGTGTTGATGTTGTCAGGCAAGAAATCAGTTGCTGAAAACATCATCTACGGTGCGTTTGAACATATCGCAACCAAGTCAGGAAAAGATCCGCTGGAAGTATTTTCAGCTGCGATCGGCAACTGCAAGCCGCTGGTTGAAGTAAAATCGCGTCGCGTTGGTGGTGCAAACTACCAGGTGCCGGTTGAAGTCCGTCCAGTGCGCCGGATGGCTCTGTCGATGCGTTGGTTGCGTGAAGCCGCCAACAAGCGCAGCGAAAAATCCATGCCGCAACGTTTGGGTGGTGAATTGCTCGAAGCCGCTGAAGGTCGTGGCGGTGCAATGAAGAAACGCGATGAAGTGCATCGCATGGCAGAAGCGAACAAGGCGTTCTCGCACTTCCGCTTCTAATAAATCGATTGGCATTGCCGCCAGCTGGCGGTGGTGTCAGTCGCACTAGTCATTTGTTCGAGGCCGAGCACATTGCATAAATGGAGCTCGGTTTTGTACATTAAAAAGATTTAGGATTAACTATGGCCCGCAAGACCCCCATTGAGCGCTATCGCAACATTGGTATCTCCGCTCACATCGACGCCGGCAAGACAACGACGACCGAACGCGTCCTCTTTTACACGGGTGTAAATCACAAGATTGGTGAAGTTCATGATGGCGCAGCCACCATGGACTGGATGGAGCAAGAGCAAGAGCGCGGCATCACGATTACGTCTGCCGCCACCACCTGCTTCTGGAAGGGGATGGCCAACAATTTCCCTGAGCATCACATCAACATCATTGACACGCCGGGTCACGTCGATTTCACAATTGAAGTCGAACGTTCGATGCGCGTGCTCGATGGCGCCTGTATGGTTTACTGCGCCGTTGGTGGCGTGCAGCCACAGTCCGAAACCGTTTGGCGTCAGGCTAACAAGTACGGCGTTCCGCGTTTGGCTTTCGTCAACAAAATGGATCGCACCGGCGCGAATTTCTTCAAGGTTTACGATCAGATGCGTGCGCGGCTGAAAGCGAACCCGATTCCGTTGCAGATTCCAATCGGCGCTGAAGAAAACTTCCTGGGCGTCGTCGATCTGGTCAAGATGAAGGCGATTTATTGGGACGACGCGTCCCAGGGCATGAAGTTCGATTACCGTGAAATTCCTGAGGAGCTGTTGGCTCAGGCTAAGGAATGGCGCGAAAAGATGGTTGAGGCAGCTGCTGAAGCCACTGAAGAACTGATGAACAAGTACCTCGACGAAGGCGATCTCACTGAAGAAGAGATCAAGGCAGCCTTGCGTCAACGTACGATCGCGGCAGAAATCGTCCCGATGATGTGCGGTACTGCGTTCAAGAACAAGGGTGTGCAGGCCATGCTCGACGGCGTTATCGAATACCTGCCTTCGCCAGCGGACATCCCGCCGGTCAAGGGTCTCGATGAAGACGAGCAGCCGACGACGCGTAAAGCGGAAGACACAGAGAAATTCTCGGCTTTGGCCTTCAAGATCATGACTGACCCATTTGTTGGTCAGCTGATTTTCTTCCGCGTCTATTCGGGCACCGTGAAGTCCGGCGATACCGTGTTCAATCCTGTGAAAAACAAGAAAGAGCGGTTGGGTCGTATTTTGCAGATGCATGCGAATCAACGCGAAGAAATCAAGGAAGTGCACGCCGGCGACATTGCTGCTGCGGTTGGTTTGAAGGATGCAACGACGGGGGAGACCTTGTGCGATCCAAGCGCGATCATTACGCTTGAGCGCATGGTGTTCCCGGAGCCGGTCATTTCGCAAGCTGTTGAGCCGAAAACCAAAGCCGATCAAGAGAAGATGGGTCTGGCGCTGAATCGTCTGGCGCAGGAAGATCCGTCTTTCCGCGTCAAGACAGACGAAGAATCGGGTCAAACCATCATTGGTGGTATGGGCGAGTTGCATCTGGAAATCATTGTTGATCGCATGCGTCGTGAATTTGGCGTTGAGGCAACCGTCGGTAAGCCACAGGTGGCCTACCGCGAAACGATTCGCAAGGTCTGCGAAGAGATCGAAGGCAAGTTCGTCAAGCAGTCTGGTGGACGCGGTCAGTACGGGCACGTCGTTCTGAAGATCGAGCCGCAATTGCCAGGCGTTGGTTTTGAGTTCGTCGACGCGATCAAAGGTGGTACCGTCCCACGCGAATACATTCCTGCAGTTGAGAAGGGTGTTCGCGAGACGCTGACCGCCGGTGTCATGGCGGGTTATCCGGTCGTTGACGTCAAGGTCACACTGTTCTTCGGTTCGTACCATGACGTGGATTCGAACGAAAACGCGTTCCGTATGGCTGCATCGATGGCGTTCAAGGATGGTTGCCGCAAGGCCAGTCCGGTTATTCTTGAGCCGATGATGTCGGTCGAAGTTGAAACGCCGGAAGATTACGCCGGTACAGTGATGGGCGATCTGTCTTCCCGTCGCGGCATGGTGCAAGGTATGGATGAAATCACCGGTGGCGGCGGCAAGATCATCAAGGCGGAAGTGCCATTGTCCGAAATGTTTGGTTATTCGACTTCGTTGCGCTCCGCAACACAAGGTCGTGCAACCTACACGATGGAATTCAAGCATTACGCTGAGGCCCCAAAGAACGTGACCGAAGCAATCGTCAGTCAGAAGAGCAAGTAATTGGTTACTCCCGCCCGCTCGTCATTGAGCGGGCCATCGTGTTGATAGATAAATCGTTCTTTTTCAAGGAATAAGAAAATGGCAAAGAGTAAATTTGAGCGGACCAAGCCGCACGTGAATGTGGGCACGATTGGTCACGTCGATCATGGTAAAACCACGTTGACGGCGGCCATCGCAACGGTGTTGTCGAAGAAGTTTGGCGGCGAAGCGAAGGCATATGACCAGATTGACGCGGCACCGGAAGAAAAAGCGCGCGGCATCACGATCAATACGGCCCACGTCGAGTACGAAACAGCAGCGCGTCACTACGCGCACGTTGACTGCCCAGGCCATGCCGATTATGTGAAGAACATGATCACGGGTGCGGCGCAGATGGACGGTGCGATTCTGGTGTGTTCGGCAGCAGACGGCCCGATGCCACAGACCCGCGAGCACATCTTGCTGGCACGTCAGGTTGGCGTTCCGTACATCATTGTGTTCCTGAACAAGTGCGACATGGTCGATGACGCCGAGCTGCT
The DNA here is from genome assembly GCF_035984655.1 of Actimicrobium sp. GrIS 1.19. Classification (NCBI taxonomy): domain Bacteria; kingdom Pseudomonadati; phylum Pseudomonadota; class Betaproteobacteria; order Burkholderiales; family Oxalobacteraceae; genus Actimicrobium; species Actimicrobium sp. GrIS 1.19. Next base: position 163,544 of record NZ_JAXCHT010000004.1, read on the forward strand.
TGAGCTGGTCGAAATGGAAGTACGCGAACTGCTGGTGAAGTACGAATTCCCGGGCGACGATCTGCCAATCATCCAGGGTTCGGCGAAGCTGGCGCTGGAAGGCGACTTGGGTCCCTTGGGCGAGCAGGCGATCATGAAGCTGGCCGATGCACTGGACACCTACATCCCGACGCCAGAGCGTGCCGTCGACGGCGCGTTCCTGCTGCCGGTCGAGGACGTGTTCTCGATCTCGGGTCGCGGTACCGTTGTCACGGGTCGTATCGAGCGCGGTATCGTCAAGGTCGGCGAGGAACTGGAAATCATCGGCATTCGCGACACCCAGAAGACGACGTGCACGGGCGTGGAAATGTTCCGCAAATTGCTCGATCAAGGGCAGGCTGGCGACAACGTCGGCGTGCTGCTGCGCGGTACCAAGCGTGAAGATGTCGAGCGGGGTCAAGTGCTGGCCAAGCCGAATTCGATCAAGCCGCACAAGCATTTCACCGGTGAGATCTATGTGCTGTCCAAAGACGAGGGTGGCCGTCATACGCCGTTCTTCAACAACTATCGTCCGCAGTTCTACTTCCGCACCACGGACGTGACCGGATCGATCGAGTTGCCGAAGGATAAAGAGATGGTCATGCCAGGCGACAACGTGTCGATCACCGTGATGTTGATCAACCCGATCGCGATGGAAGAAGGCCTGCGCTTCGCTATTCGTGAAGGCGGTCGCACCGTCGGCGCCGGTGTTGTTGCCAAAATTATTGAGTAAACAGTTCGTCAATAAATTGTTTGTTTTGCCAAAATGCCGCGGATGCTCCCATCCGCGGTTCGCTCTTTAAAGGAATACCATGTCTAGCCAGAACCAAAAGATTCGCATTCGCCTGAAAGCATTCGATTACCGCTTGATCGATCAGTCGGCCCTTGAAATCGTTGAAACCGCCAAGCGTACCGGTGCCGTTGTAAAAGGCCCGGTTCCCCTGCCGACCCGCATTCAGCGTTTTGACGTTCTGCGCTCGCCGCACGTCAACAAGACTTCGCGCGATCAATTCGAAATTCGTACACACGTCCGTCTGATGGATATCGTTGACCCAACCGACAAAACCGTCGATGCGTTGATGAAGCTTGATCTGCCAGCTGGTGTTGACGTCGAAATTAAATTGCAATAATAATTTTATTGAGGTATGTCGCGTTTTCTGTTGTGGAAGAATGCGACTGCAGTTATACTCTTTGGCTTCGGTGGGGAAACGTGACTTATCGCGTTCTCCACGTTATTAGTAGTACAAACATCAGCCCTGCCCAATCGTAGGCGGGAATGGAGAAAAAATGAGCCTTGGCCTAGTCGGTCGCAAGGTTGGTATGATGCGCATTTTTACGGATGACGGAGATTCAATTCCGGTTACCGTACTTGACGTGTCAAACAACCGTGTCACTCAAATCAAAACACCTGAAACTGACGGCTATTCCGCGGTTCAGGTCGCGTTCGGTCAGCGTCGTGCATCGCGCGTCAATCAGGCATCTGCCGGGCATCATGCCAAGGCTGGTGTCGAAGCTGGAACCGTCCTCAAAGAATTCCGCATTGACGCCGCAAAAGCATCCGAGATGAAAGCAGGCGACGTAGTTGCCGCCAGCCTTTTTTCGGTTGGCCAGATGGTCGACGTGCAGGGTACCTCAATCGGTAAGGGTTACGCTGGCGTTATCAAGCGATACAACTTCAGCTCCGGTCGTGCTACCCACGGTAACTCCCGCTCGCACAATGTGCCGGGTTCGATTGGTATGGCGCAGGATCCAGGTCGCGTTTTCCCTGGTAAGCGCATGACCGGTCACATGGGTGACGTTACTGTTACTACACAAAATCTCGAAATCGCCCGTATCGACGCCGATCGTCAGTTGTTGCTGATCAAAGGTGCAGTTCCAGGTGCGAAAAACGGTCAGGTGATTGTTTCCCCTGCCGTTAAAGTCAAAGCCAAGAAGGGAGCCTAAGCGATGGAACTCAAGCTCCTCAATAATCAAGGTCAAGCTGCATCGAACGTCGCCGCGCCGGACACTATTTTCGGCCGTGACTACAATGAAGCGCTGATCCACCAGGTCGTCGTTGCCTATCAGGCAAATGCGCGCAGTGGTAACAGCAAGCAAAAAAATCGCGAAGAAGTGCATCACACGACGAAGAAGCCTTGGCGTCAAAAGGGTACTGGTCGCGCTCGTGCTGGTATGTCATCGTCGCCACTGTGGCGCGGCGGCGGTCGAATTTTCCCGAATTCGCCCGACCAGAACTATACGCACAAAGTTAACAAGAAGATGTACCGCGCTGGCTTGTGTTCGATTTTGTCCCAGTTGGCACGTGAAGGTCGGTTGTCGGTTGTCGAGGAATTCTCGATCGATGCGCCAAAGACCAAGTTGCTGTCGCTGAAGTTGAAGGAAATGGGCCTTGAGTCAGTGTTGATTATTGCTGATGAAATTAATGAGAATTTGCTGTTGGCGTCACGTAACCTGCCAAACGTAATGATCGTTGAGCCGCGCCACGCTGATCCAGTGTCCCTTGTCTTCTACAAGAACATCGTCATCACGAAACCAGCATTGGCCAAGATTGAGGAGATGCTGGCATGAGCGCAAATCTGAAGTACAGCGAAGAGCGATTGATGAAAGTGTTGCTTGCTCCGGTCATTTCGGAAAAAGCCACGTTTATCGCCGAGAAAAATGAACAAGTCGTTTTTCTGATCATGCCTGATGCGACCAAATTGGAAGTCAAGGCTGCAGTTGAGTTGCTTTTCAAAGTCGAAGTCGAGTCGGTGCAAGTCGCCAATCGTCAGGGCAAGAAAAAGCGCTCGGGCAAGTTCAATGGTCGCCGCAATCATACGCGCCGCGCCTTTGTCTGCCTCAAGCCTGGTCAGGAAATCAACTTCACCGAGGAGGCTAAATAATGGCACTCGTTAAAGTCAAGCCAACCTCGCCTGGCCGTCGTGGCATGGTCAAGGTTGTCAATGCGGATCTGTACAAAGGCCGCCCATTTGCAGGTCTGATCGAGGCGCAGTCGAAAAGCGCTGGTCGGAACAACAATGGTCATATCACTACCCGTCATATCGGTGGTGGCCATAAGCAACATTATCGCGTCATCGACTTTCGTCGGACCAAGGACGGTATTCCGGCCAAGGTCGAGCGCATTGAATATGATCCGAACCGCAGTGCCAATATCGCGCTGCTGTGCTACGCCGATGGCGAACGGCACTACATCATCGCAACCAAGGGTCTGGCTGTCGGCGACCAGTTGATGAATGGCTCGGAAGCGCCAATCAAATCTGGTAACTGCCTCCCAATCAGGAATATTCCTGTCGGCACAACGATGCATTGCGTCGAAATGCTTCCAGGGAAGGGTGCTCAGATGGCCCGCACCGCTGGCGCTGGTGTCGTTCTGATGGCGCGTGAAGGGATCTACGCCCAAGTGCGTTTGCGTTCAGGCGAAGTTCGTCGCGTTCACGTCGAGTGTCGTGCGACAGTTGGCGAAGTCGGCAACGGCGAGCACAACCTGCGCAAGATCGGTAAAGCCGGTGCAATGCGTTGGCGTGGTGTGCGTCCGACCGTTCGCGGTGTGGTCATGAATCCTGTCGATCATCCGCATGGTGGTGGTGAAGGTAAAACCGCTGCTGGTCGTCACCCGGTCTCGCCGTGGGGTCAGCAAACCAAGGGCAAGAAGACGCGCCGCAACAAGCGTACTACGTCAATGATCATTTCGCGCCGCGGCAAGAAATAAGGAAAAAAAATGACACGTTCATTGAAAAAAGGGCCGTTTTGTGACGCCCACCTTGTGAAGAAGGTTGAGACCGCGCAAGCGATCAAAGACAAGAAGCCAATCAAGACATGGTCACGTCGTTCGACGATCATGCCTGACTTCATTGGTTTGACAATTGCGGTACACAACGGCAAGCAGCACGTGCCGGTGTACGTCTCCGAAAACATGGTTGGCCACAAGCTCGGCGAATTCGCATTGACCCGTACGTTCAAGGGTCATGCCGCCGATAAGAAGGCGAAGAAATAAGGTCCGATGATGGAAACTAAAGCTACCCTCCGCGGTGTGCGCCTCTCGGCCCAAAAGGGTCGTCTGGTTGCCGATCTTATCCGTGGCAAAAAAGTTGATCAAGCGCTCAATATCTTGCAATTCAGCCCGAAGAAAGGCGCTGTTATCATCAAGCGCGTTCTCGAGTCAGCGATTGCAAACGCCGAGCATAACGACGGCGCGGATATTGATGAATTGAAGGTCACGACGATTTACGTCGAAAAAGGTTCGGTCTTGAAGCGCTTTACTGCACGCGCCAAGGGCCGGGGTGATCGTATCTCAAAACAATCCTGTCACATCTACGTGACTGTCGGTAACTAAGGGGTCACGATGGGACAGAAGATACATCCGACTGGATTCCGTTTATCCGTCACACGCAATTGGGGCTCACGTTGGTATGCAGGTAATGCAAACTTCGCGACGATGCTGATTGAAGATTTGAAGGTTCGCGCCTACCTCAAGACCAAACTGAAGAACGCTTCAGTCGGTCGCGTGGTGATCGAGCGTCCTGCGAAAAACGCACGCATCACCATTTACAGCTCCCGTCCAGGCGTTGTAATTGGCAAAAAGGGCGAGGACATCGAAGTGCTGAAGACCGCACTTGCCAAGATGATGGGCGTGCCCGTGCACGTCAACATCGAAGAAATCCGCAAGCCCGAAACCGATGCACAATTGATTGCAGACTCGATCGCTCAGCAGCTCGAGAAGCGCATCATGTTCCGCCGTGCGATGAAGCGTGCCATGCAAAATGCCATGCGTCTTGGCGCCCAAGGCATCAAGATCATGTCATCGGGTCGCTTGAATGGTATTGAGATTGCTCGTAAGGAATGGTATCGCGAAGGCCGCGTTCCACTTCATACCCTTCGCGCCGATATTGATTATGGTTTCGGTGAGGCATTGACGACATACGGCATCATCGGCATCAAGGTGTGGGTTTACAAGGGCGATCGTTTGGCCAATGGTGAAGCACCAATGATCGATGTGGCGTCGGATGACGATAAGAAGCGTCGCGCGCCACGCCGGGATGACGGCAAGCCAAACACACGTCCACGGACTGCTCGCCCTGAGGGTCAACCAAGTGCGGCTGCTCCTGGTGGGCCAAGTGCCGCCAAGCGCGTACGTGCCGCCAAGAAGCCAGATGGTACTGCCGATGTTGCAGCGCCGGTTCAGGCTGAGAAAGCAGGAGAATAATCATGCTGCAACCAGCACGCAGAAAGTACCGCAAGGAACAAAAGGGCCGCAACAAGGGGATCTCGCATTCCCGCGGCACGGCCGTTTCATTCGGCGAATTTGGCCTCAAGGCAATTGGTCGTGGTCGTATCACTGCACGCCAGATCGAAGCTGCCCGGCGCGCAATGACTCGTCATATCAAACGCGGTGGTCGGATCTGGATCCGTATTTTCCCGGACAAGCCAATTTCCCAAAAGCCGGCCGAAGTTCGGATGGGTAACGGTAAAGGTAATCCTGAGTATTACGTTGCCGAGATTCAGCCAGGTAAAATGTTGTATGAGATGGATGGCGTTGATGAGGCGTTGGCTCGTGAGGCGTTCCGTCTTGCGGCTGCCAAGTTGCCACTGCTGACTACATTTGTTGTTCGTCAAGTCGGCCAATAAGAGGAGTGAATATGAAAACATCTGAACTCCAAGGCAAGGACCAAGCGGCTTTGACCAAGGAATTGAACGAATTGCTGCGCGCCCAGTTCGGGCTACGCATGCAAATCGCGACCCAGCAATTGAGCAATACGTCCCAGTTGAAGAAGGTTCGTCGCGATATCGCTCGTGTAAAAACTGTTATGAACTCGAAGGACGCCAAATAATGAACGATCCAGTGAAACAAGCGCCGCTCAAGCGCACGCTGATTGGAAAAGTGGTGTCCGACAAGATGGACAAAACCGTCACGGTATTGATTGAGCGTCACGTCAAGCATCCTCTGTACGGCAAGATCATCATGCGTTCGAACAAATACCACGCGCACAATGAGTCCAATCAAGCAAAGACCGGTGATACGGTGGAAATTCAGGAAGGCCGTCCTATTTCGAAGACGAAAGCCTGGACCGTGACCCGCGTCGTGCAAGCCGCGCAAATAGTTTAAATTGCTGTTGTAAGGTCGGCACATAGGTGCCATAATGCATGGCTTCGCCGCACATCAAGTTCAACACTTGATTATGCTGGCGAAGCAAGTTCAAGGTTTTGGAAATCGTCCACCCAATCAGTAGCGTCGCAAGGCGGTTCTGGCGGGACCAAGACTAACCGTGATGTCGCATCGTGCGGCGTGAGCGGGTTAAGTTGGGAAAGAAAAATTATGATTCAAACAGAAAGCCGGCTAGAAGTAGCTGACAACACTGGTGCGCGCGAAGTTATGTGCATCAAGGTGTTAGGCGGTTCCAAGCGCCGCTATGCGGGGATTGGCGACGTCATCAAAGTTACCGTCAAGGTTGCTGCGCCCCGAGGCCGCGTAAAGAAGGGCGAAATCTACAATGCAGTCGTAGTTCGCACGGCAAAGGGTGTTCGGCGCCAGGATGGTTCGTTGGTCAAGTTTGATACCAACGCTGCTGTGCTTTTGAACGCCAAGCTCGAGCCGATCGGCACGCGTATTTTTGGGCCTGTGACACGTGAGCTGCGCACTGAGCGCTTCATGAAAATCGTGTCCCTTGCTCCTGAAGTTTTGTAAGGAGTAACGATGGATAAGATTAAGAAAAACGATGAAGTTATCGTGTTGGCTGGCAAAGACAAAGGCAAGCGAGGCTTGGTCTTGCAGCGCGTTGATGGCGAGCATGTCTTGGTCGATGGCGTGAATGTTGCCAAAAAAGCGACCAAGCCTAACCCAATGACGGGCACGACAGGTGGCATCGTTGACAAGCTGATGCCGATTCATGTATCGAACGTTGCGCTGTTTAATGCGGCAACTGGCAAAGCTGATCGTGTTGGCTTCAAGACTGTGGACGGTAGTTTGGTTCGCGTTTTCAAGTCCAGTGGCGCAGCGGTGAAGGTTTAAAGATCATGGCCCGTTTACAAGAGATTTATAAAGAGAAAATTGTCGCTGATTTGACGGCGAAATTTTCTTACAAGTCGGTAATGGAAGTGCCGCGCATTCTGAAGATCACCCTGAATATGGGTCTTTCTGAGGCAATCGCCGACAAGAAAATTATCGAGCACGCTGTTGGCGACCTGACAAAAATTGCAGGCCAAAAGCCTGTGGTTACCAAGGCAAGGAAGGCAATCGCTGGATTCAAAATCCGTGAGGGCTATCCGATTGGATGCATGGTGACGTTGCGCGGTGCACACATGTACGAGTTCCTTGATCGTTTCGTGACCGTTGCCCTTCCACGGGTTCGTGACTTCCGCGGAGTGTCGGGCCGGGCATTTGACGGTCGTGGAAATTACAATATCGGTGTGAAAGAGCAAATCATTTTCCCCGAGATTGAATACGACAAGATTGACGTGTTGCGTGGTCTGAATATCAGTATCACCACGACCGCGAAGACCGACGAAGAAGCGAAAGCGCTACTCGCCGCATTTAAATTCCCGTTTAGAAACTGAGGTTGCCATGGCAAAACTGGCATTGATTAACCGCGAACAAAAGCGTGCTGACCTGGTAAAGAAATTTGCCCCGAAGCGTGCTGCGTTGAAGGCAATCATTGATGACCAATCGAAGTCGGAAGAGGAGCGTTATGAAGCGCGCCTGAAGTTGCAGGCTCTGCCTCGCAACTCTGCTCCGACTCGGCAACGTAATCGTTGCGCATTGACTGGTCGCCCACGTGGCACTTTCCGCAAGTTCGGTCTGGGCCGTATCAAACTCCGTGAAGTCGCCATGCGTGGCGAAGTTCCCGGAATGACAAAAGCAAGCTGGTAATAGGAGAATATGCAATGAGTATGAGCGATCCTATCGCCGATATGCTGACCCGTATCCGCAATGCGCAGGTTGTGCAGAAGACCACGGTTTCGATGCCGTCGTCCAAGGTCAAGATTGCAATTGCCGATGTCCTGAAGGACGAGGGTTACATTGAAGATTTCGCTGTCACCGAGGCTGGTGGCAAAGCGGAACTGAAAATCGGTTTGAAGTATTACGCAGGTCGTCCTGTAATTGAGCGCCTGGAGCGTGTATCCCGTCCAGGATTGCGCATCTACAAAGGCAAGGATGATATTCCTAACGTCATGAACGGCTTGGGTGTGGCGATCGTCTCCACGCCAAAAGGTGTGATGACAGACCGCAAAGCGCGCGCAACCGGTGTCGGTGGCGAAGTTATTTGTTACGTCGCCTAAGGAGTGCAAGATGTCACGAGTAGGTAAAATGCCGGTCGCGCTGCCAAGCGGCGCCGAGGCGACGATTTCCGATAAATGGATCTCCATCAAGGGCCCAATGGGGACATTGACCCAGGCGCTTACTGGCTTGGTGCTGGTGGTCAATGAAAACGGAATGTTGAAATTTTCGGTTGCCAATGACAGCCGCGAGGCCAACGCGATGTCCGGTACGCTGCGCGCGTTGGTGAACAATATGGTTGAGGGCGTTACCAAGGGCTTTGAGAAAAAGCTCAATTTGGTTGGCGTGGGCTACAAGGCTCAGGCACAAGGAGACAAGTTGAACCTGTCCCTTGGCTTTTCGCATCCAGTTGTGCATCAGATGCCTGAGGGTGTGAAATGCGAGACGCCAACGCCGACCGAGATCCTGATCAAGGGTATCAACCGTCAGAGCGTAGGCCAAGTAGCCGCTGAAGTTCGAGCCTATCGCCCACCTGAGCCCTATAAAGGCAAGGGCGTCCGTTATTCGGGCGAAGTGGTAGTCATTAAAGAAACCAAGAAGAAGTAATAGAGGTTGACGATGGATAAGAAACAATCACGTCTGCGCCGGTCACGCCAAACCCGTGCCAAGATCGCAGAGTTAAAGGTTACCCGTCTCGCGGTGCATCGTACCAATTTGCACATTTACGCGACGATTATCGGCCCGGACGCAACCGTTCTTGCTTCTGCGTCTACGTTGGAAGCGGAAGTTCGACTTGAACTTGCTGGTCAGTCCGGCAAGGGCGGCAATGCTGCAGCGGCCGCACTGGTTGGCAAGCGCGTTGCCGAGAAGGCTCTCAAGGCTGGAATCGCCGAAGTCGCTTTTGACCGCTCCGGTTTTCGTTACCATGGGCGTGTCAAGGCAGTAGCCGAAGCGGCGCGTGAAGCTGGTCTGAAGTTCTAAGGAAGAATCATCATGGCAAAAATGCAATCCAAGATGCAAACGGAAAAGCCAGACGATGGCATGCGCGAAAAAATGATCGCGGTTAACCGTGTGACCAAAGTGGTCAAGGGTGGTCGTATCATGGGTTTCGCAGCGTTGGCAGTCGTCGGTGATGGCGATGGTCGCATCGGTATGGGCAAGGGCAAGTCGAAGGAAGTTCCAGTCGCAGTGCAGAAAGCAATGGAAGAAGCGCGCCGCAACCTGGTTAAGGTTCCGGTAAAGAACGGTACGCTTCCGCACGCCGTGACCGGCAAACACGGTGCGTCATCGGTGCTGATGATGCCGGCAAAAGACGGTACAGGCGTGATCGCAGGTGGCCCGATGCGCGCGATTTTCGAAGTCATGGGTGTGACGAACGTGGTTGCCAAATCGACCGGTTCAACAAACCCATACAACATGGTTCGGGCTACGCTGGACGGCTTGGCCAAATTGAATACTGAGTCTGACATCGCGGCGAAGCGCGGCAAGTCGGTCGAAGAAATTCTGAGCTAAGGTGAGCGAAATGGCAAAGACAGTAAAAGTGACGTTGGTCAAGGGTTTGATCGGTACGCGCGAGACACATCGTGCAACGGTTCGCGGCCTTGGTTTGCGTGGAATTGATTCGGTTTCGGAACTTGAAGACACGCCATCGGTACGCGGCATGATTAATAAAGTTTCGTATCTAGTAAAAGTCATTTCGTAAGCCTTTGGCTCGCGGATAGGAAAAATTATGGAATTGAATAATATTCAACCAGCTGACGGTGCAAAGCACTACAAGCGTCGTGTTGGCCGCGGTATTGGTTCTGGCATCGGTAAGACTGCCGGTCGTGGGCACAAGGGACAGAAGTCCCGTGCTGGTGGATTCCACAAGGTTGGCTTCGAGGGCGGACAGATGCCACTGCAGCGGCGCCTGCCGAAGCGCGGATTCAAGTCCCTTGCGACGCCTTACAAGGCGGAAGTCCGACTGTCCGATCTGGAGAAGTTGCCAGTTCTGGATGTCGATATCCTGGCACTGAAACAAGCTGGCGTGATCTCCGAACTCGCACGTGTTGTCCGCGTGATTCTGTCGGGTGAGCTCACCAAAAAGGTTTCATTGAAGGGCTTGATCGTCACCAAGGGCGCAAAAGCTGCTATTGAAGCCGCTGGCGGCTCAGTCGCTTAACGTCTCGGATTAATTGGAGCGCGAATTGGCAACAGGTCCTCAGGCTGCGAAAAATACCTCAAGTGGATTTCCTTGGGGCAGGTTGTGGTTTTTGCTTGCGGCACTTGTCGTTTATCGTATCGGTGCGCACATCCCGGTGCCTGGAATTGACCCGTTGCAGTTGTCGCAGTTGTTCAAGCAAAACCAGGGTGGCATTCTGGGAATGTTTAATATGTTCTCAGGTGGTGCTCTGTCGCGGTTTACCGTGTTTGCTTTGGGGATCATGCCGTACATCTCTGCCTCTATCATCATGCAGTTGATGTCCATCGTTTCTCCTCAGCTCGAGGCATTAAAAAAAGAAGGCGAATCAGGTCGTCGCAAAATTACGCAATACACCAGGTACGGTACGCTTTTGTTGGCGCTGTTTCAGGCGTTGGGAATTGCGGTTGCGCTCGAGTCGCAGGCTGGACTTGTTCTCGATCCGGGCTTGGCGTTCAGGTTCACCTGCGTCGTGACCCTTGTGACAGGAACAATGTTTTTGATGTGGCTGGGTGAGCAGATTACCGAACGCGGACTTGGTAACGGTATTTCGATTATCATTTTTGCCGGTATTGCGGCCGGGCTGCCAACTGCACTCGGCGGGCTCTTTGAACTTGTTCGTAACGGTTCGATGAATGCCTTGTCTGCTATCTTCATCTGCGTGATTGTTGCGGCTGTTACCTACATTGTTGTCTTCATTGAACGTGGTCAGCGCAAGATTTTGGTGAATTACGCCAAGCGTCAGGTAGGGAACAAGATCTATGGTGGGCAGAGCAGTCATCTGCCGTTGAAGCTGAATATGGCCGGTGTAATCCCTCCGATCTTTGCGTCGTCGATCATTCTTTTTCCGGCCACGATAACGAGTTGGTTTACTGCCGGGGATACGACAAACCCGTTCGTCCGATTCTTGAAGGACCTGTCGGCATCGTTGGCTCCAGGTGAGCCGATCCATGCGCTCTTGTATGCAGTTGCGATTGTCTTTTTCTGCTTTTTTTACACAGCGCTGGTTTTCAACAGCAAAGAGACTGCCGACAACCTGAAAAAGAGCGGAGCCTTCGTACCGGGAATTCGGCCTGGTGATCAGACGGCACGTTATATCGATAGAATTTTGACCAGACTGACATTGGCTGGCGCGGTCTACATTACGCTTGTTTGCCTGTTGCCCGAGTTTCTGGTCGCCAAGTACAAGGTTCCGTTCTATTTTGGTGGAACATCACTTCTGATCATTGTCGTAGTGACGATGGATTTTATGGCGCAGGTTCAAAACTACGTCATGTCGCAGCAATACGAATCGTTGCTTCGTAAAGCGAATTTCAAGGGCGGAATTCCGACTCGCTAAGCGCCCAGGAGACCGAGCAAACCGAATGGCAAAAGACGACGTTATACAAATGCAGGGTGAGATTCTTGAGAATCTCCCGAATGCTACATTTAGAGTCAAGTTGGAAAATGGACATGTCGTTCTCGGGCACATTTCCGGGAAAATGCGGATGAACTACATTCGTATTCTCCCAGGAGACAAGGTTACCGTCGAATTGACACCGTATGATTTGAGTCGGGCTCGTATCGTATTCCGAACCAAATAGCGTTTAATTGAATTTAGAACAGAGAGAAAGAGGGCAAACATGAAGGTGCTCGCATCAATCAAGCAGATCTGCCGCAACTGCAAGATCATCAAGCGCAAGGGCGTTGTTCGTGTCATTTGCATCACACCGCGCCATAAACAGCGTCAAGGTTAATTAACGTTATTGATTGAGGAATAACGAATGGCACGTATAGCAGGGGTCAATATCCCAAATCATCAGCACACCGTAATTGGCTTGACAGCAATTTATGGTGTTGGGCGTCCGCGTGCAGAGAAAATCTGCACCACGACCGGCGTTTTGTCGACAAAGAAGATCAAAGATCTTGACGATAGCGAACTCGAAAAACTGCGCGATGAAATCGCAAAGTTTGTCGTTGAAGGCGATCTGCGTCGCGAAGTTTCCATGAACATCAAGCGTTTGATGGATTTGGGCTGCTACCGCGGTCTGCGCCATCGTAAAGGTTTGCCATGCCGTGGTCAGCGCACCCGTACGAATGCGCGGACTCGCAAGGGCCCACGTAAAGCAGCGCAGTCGTTGAAAAAATAATCAAGCATCTGCTTGATTTGATGGATTCAAGGAAATAATTATGGCAAAAGCCCCAAACAACGCCGCTGCGGCGCGCGTTCGTAAAAAAGTTAAAAAGAACGTTGCTGAGGGGATTGCGCATATTCACGCTTCCTTCAATAACACGATCATCACGATCACCGATCGCCAGGGCAATGCGCTTTCATGGGCAACGTCCGGCGGTGCCGGCTTCAAGGGTTCGCGTAAATCGACACCGTTTGCAGCACAGGTAGCGGCTGAAGCTGCAGGTAAAGTGGCGGTTGAGTGCGGCGTGAAGAATCTTGAAGTGCGAATCAAGGGCCCAGGTCCTGGTCGCGAGTCGGCTGTGCGCGCATTGAACAATCTGGGTATCAAGATCACCGAGATTCAAGATGTCACGCCTGTGCCGCACAACGGTTGCCGTCCGCCGAAGCGCCGTCGTATTTGAGGCGATGCTGTTGTCGCATTTGCTGTTGCCCGCCAGTCGCCTTGGCGGGTTTTGTTCTTAAGCCCACCGTTTGATCGCAGGTAGATCGGACTAGCGTTTCGGCAAATCCCGAGGGGTTTGCGGGTTACGTCATGACATAAAGGAAATTCACGTGGCACGTTATATTGGCCCTAAGGCAAAGCTATCCCGTCGCGAAGGCACTGACCTCTTTCTTAAGAGCGCACGTCGGTCCCTCGATTCAAAGTGCAAACTGGATTCGAAGCCAGGTCAGCACGGTCGCACTTCTGGTGCGCGGACATCTGACTATGGTAACCAGCTCCGCGAGAAGCAAAAAGTAAAGCGGATGTACGGCGTGATGGAACGTCAGTTCCGCCGCTATTTCGCTGAGGCGGATCGTCGCAAGGGTAATACCGGCGAAACCCTGCTCAAGCTGCTTGAGGGGCGTCTCGACAACGTGGTTTATCGCATGGGTTTTGGTTCAACTCGCGCTGAAGGCCGTCAGCTGGTTTCGCACAAGGCATTCACTGTCAACGGTATCGTTGTCAACATTGCGTCGTATCAGGTCAAGGCTGGTGATGTCGTCGCCGTCCGTGAAAAGGCAATGAAACAGGTGCGCATTGTCGAGGCACTGTCACTTGCCGAGCAGATTGGCATGCCGTCATGGGTATCCGTTGATCCGAAGAAGATGGAAGGGATTCTGAAATCCCTGCCGGATCGCAGCGAGATCGCCGCCGACGTCAATGAATCGCTGATCGTCGAACTGTATTCCCGTTAATATTCGCATCGCTGCCCATCGGTCTCCGATGGGCATTTTTCGTAATGCCATCAGCCTTATCGGTGTAATGAGCCGAGGGTATTGAAGAGGACATTTCATGCAAAACAGTTTGTTGAAGCCACGTATTATCGAAGTCGAAGCATTGGGTGCCGGGCACGCCAAGGTTGTCATGGAGCCGTTCGAGCGTGGCTATGGCCATACGCTGGGCAATGCTCTTCGCCGCGTGCTGTTGTCATCGATGGTGGGATACGCACCGACCGAAGTAACAATCGCCGGTGTCGTACATGAATATTCGTCGCTGGATGGCGTGCAGGAAGACGTCGTCGACATGTTGTTGAACCTGAAAGGTGTCGTCTTCAAGTTGCACAATCGCGACGAAGTCACGCTGACCCTGAAAAAGGACGGCGAAGGCGCCGTCCTTGCTTCCGATATCGACTTGCCGCATGACGTCGAACTGATCAATCCGGACCACGTCATTGCGCATCTGACTGCTGGCGGCAAGCTGGACATGCAGATCAAGGTCGAAAAGGGCCGTGGTTATGTTCCTGGTAATGTGCGTCGGTTGGCTGAGGATGCCAACAAGACCATTGGCCGCATCATTCTTGATGCATCCTTTTCGCCGGTTCGTCGGGTGTCGTACTTTGTTGAGTCTGCGCGCGTCGAACAGCGTACCGACCTCGACAAGTTGATCATCAACATCGAGACAAACGGCGTGATTACGCCGGAAGAGGCGATTCGTCAGTCGGCCCGCGTACTCGTTGACCAGCTGAACGTGTTTGCCGCGCTCGAGGGAACAGAAGCAACCGCAGAGGCACCTTCCCGTGCACCGTCGGTGGATCCTATCCTGTTGCGTCCGGTCGATGATCTTGAGTTGACGGTCCGGTCGGCGAACTGCCTGAAAGCCGAAAATATCTATTACATCGGCGATCTGATTCAACGCAGCGAGAATGAGCTGTTGAAGACGCCAAATCTGGGCCGGAAATCGCTCAACGAAATCAAGGAAGTGCTTGCATCGCGTGGTTTGACGCTCGGTATGAAGCTGGAAAACTGGCCACCTGCCGGTTTGGAAAAATAAGTAGCTGTTTGCCTGAACGTGGCCCATAATTCTGGCCTCGTTTTGGTGCTGTCATCAACCCAGAATTTCACACATACCGGCCCGCGGCGTCTATTTTCGGATGCCGATCGAAGAGCTGGATTAATATTAAACACTGAAAGGTATCACCATGCGTCATCGTCACGGTCTTCGTAAATTAAATCGCACGTCGTCACATCGCCTCGCCATGCTCCGCAACATGACCGTTTCCCTGTTGCGCCATGAGGCCATCAAAACAACGGTACCGAAAGCCAAGGAATTGCGTCGGGTCATCGAGCCAATCCTGACCCTGGGCAAAACCGACACGCTGGCCAACAAGCGCCTCGCGTTCAACCGACTGCGCGACCGCGAAATGGTCGTCAAGCTGTTCGCCGAGCTGGGTCCGCGCTACGCGAATCGCAATGGTGGTTACTTGCGTATCCTGAAAATGGGCTTCCGCGTTGGTGACAATGCACCGATGGCTTACATCGAGCTGTTGGATCGTCCGACTGACACGGAAGCAGTTGAAGTCGACGAAGCAGAATAACTGCTTGAGCAGTTAGCTATAAAGCCAGGCGATGCCTGGCTTTTTCGTTTCTGGCCGCAACTGCCATTTTGTCCCGGCCTGAGGAAATGGCTTCTTTGCTCAGGCTGTTGAGGCAGCGATCAAAAATCTGTCAGGACCAAGGTGCTCGCGTGACCAACAGCAGCGCAAGTGAAAAGCGTATTGCGGCATCGGCCGTGCCCGGCCATGCGCCCAAAGCGTTCGCCAGGTTGATGTGGCAAGATGTGCGCGTGCTGGCTGTGTCCACATGCGGCTTCGTTCGACTATCCGGAAAAACCTCAATGTTCAAACATTCATTACGCCGTAGCCTGCACGATTTCGTCATTATCCTGGCAATGATTCTGGGCCTCGGCATTGTGAGCACAGCCGCAAGAGCTGGGGATGATTACCTCGAGCCCGAGCGCGCCTTTCAGTTTTCGGCCGTGATGACAACGCCAAAGCTCGCAATAGTGACCTACCGGATCGCGGATGGGTATTACATGTACCGTGAGCGCTTCAGCTTCAAGGTCGATAGTGGAAGTGCGGGCGTCCCGAATTTTCCGGCGCCGTTGATGAAGTTTGACAAAACCTTCCAGCGTAACGTCGAGACCTACCGCGGCAGCGTGATGATCGAGGTTCCGGTCGACGCCAACGGCAGCTTTACCCTCACCGCGATTGGGCAAGGTTGCGCGGACGCGGGCCTGTGCTATGCGCCACAGGAGAGCAAAGCGATACTCTCGACAACAGCCTTGGCGGCACCTCTGCAATCTGCTTCGAATTCGGGCCCATCTGCCGATTTTCCGCGAACCGGAGCGGCGGCATCGGACGACACAGGACGCATTGAGACTGTTTTGCGCAGCGGGCGCCTGCTTCTAATCCTGCCGTTGTTCTTTCTGCTGGGACTGGGGCTCTCGTTTACGCCGTGTGTCTTGCCGATGGTGCCGATTTTGTCTGCCATCATCGTGGGTGAGGGAGCCACGGTGGGACGCACGCGGGGCTTCATCCTGTCACTCAACTATGCGTTGGGGATGGCGATTGTGTACACCGCGCTCGGTATTGCTGCCGGCCTAATCGGTGAAGGGCTTGCTGCAACGCTGCAGAATCCGTGGATCCTGGGAGGATTCGCACTGTTGATGGTTGGATTGGCGCTGTCGATGTTTGACGTGTACCAGTTGCAAATGCCCGCGTTCGTGCAGGAGCGGCTGATGACAACCTCCGGTCAGCAACGCCCCGGAAAACTACTGGGTGTGTTTGCGATGGGTTCGCTGTCGGCATTGATCGTCGGGCCCTGCGTGGCCGCACCGTTGGCGGGTGCATTGGTTTACATCAGCCAGACGCGCGACGTCACGCTAGGTGGCTCGGCACTGTTCGCGATGGCCGCTGGCATGAGTGTGCCACTTCTGCTCGTTGGAATTTCTGCCGGCGCCTTGCTGCCGCGCGCCGGCGCCTGGATGGCGGAGGTAAAGCGCTTCTTTGGCGTGCTGATGCTCGCGGTGGCGCTGTGGATGGTGACGCCGATACTGCCGCTCGCGCTGCAAATGCTGGCCTGGATGGGGCTCGCGCTCGGTTACGGGGCATACCTGTTATTTGCCACGCGAACTGGGTGGGTGGGCAAGGCGTTGGGTATTGGCTTCGCCGCTGTCGGCCTGTTGGAACTGGTCGGCGTGGCAACGGGAGGGCGGGATGTCCTGGAGCCACTCGGGCATCTATCTTCGTCACGATCCCCGCCGCTCACTTTTACGCGCGTCAAATCAAGCGTGGAACTCGACCTGGCCTTGCGCAATAACCCTGGCAAGGTGGTCATGCTCGATTTCTATGCGGACTGGTGTGTCTCCTGCAAGGAAATGGAGAAACTGACGTTCACAGCGCAAGCCATACGCGCCAGCCTTGACCGCATGGTTGTGCTGCAAGCGGACGTAACGGCGAACAATGCGGACGACAAGGCCCTGTTGAAACGATTTCATTTGTTCGGACCGCCAGGGATCCTGTTTTTCAAGCAAGGAAGTGAATTAGCCAATGCGCGGGTCATCGGCTATCAGCCGCCTGACAAATTCGCTCAGTCGCTAAGTGTGATTGGCGATCTTTGACCCGTATCAATTGATCGGTCGGCGGTTATTTGCATAGAGGGGAAAAATCGTTGAGCGATCCCTTTGGCAAAGCTATAGTTGACTTCTTTTCATCAGGGAGACAGCTATGACACTGCGTTTAGGCGATACCGCCCCCGATTTCGAACAAGACAGTTCAATCGGAAGGATCAAGTTCCACGAATGGGCTGGCGACGCGTGGGTGGTGCTGTTTTCGCATCCCGCCGACTTTACCCCGGTCTGCACCACAGAACTTGGCCTGACTGCCAAGCTCAAGCCCGAATTCGACAAGCGCAATGTCAAGGCAATTGCGCTATCGGTTGATGCGGCGGATAAACATCTGCAATGGATCAAGGACATCGAGCAAACCCAGCACACTGTGGTGGGATTTCCCATCATTGCCGATGCCGACAAGTCGGTCGCGGAACTGTACGACATGATTCATCCGAACCAGTCGGAGACCATGACAGTGCGTTCACTGTTCGTGATCGATCCTCGCAAAAAGGTGCGCCTGATGATTACGTATCCAATGAGCACCGGCCGTAATTTCGACGAAGTGTTACGCGTGATTGACGCACTTCAGCTCACCGATGCCTATACCGTCGCGACGCCGGGAAATTGGCGCGATGGCGATGATGTGATCATTCCCCTGTCGATTCAGGATGAGGCGGTCATCAAGCAAAAATACCCGAAGGGCTACGTCGCCGCCAAGCCTTACTTGCGCATCACGCCGCAGCCGAACAAGTAACCTTGCCCGGGTAAATGCAGAACGTGGCTGTGTCTGCCCGGTTACTCGTCGAGATAATGTTTGCGGCGGAAAAACAGCAGCAAGCCGATCACAATCACTGCCATGCTGCCCATCGTCAGCCAAAAGCCCTGCGGATTGGTCAACAGCGGCATGACCTGGAAATTCATGCCGAAAATCCCGGTGATCAGCGTCAACGGCATGAACAACGCGGTGATTACGGTCAGGGTGCGGACGATCTCGCTGGTCCGGTGCGACATCGCCGAAAAGTGAATCTGCACGGCTGATTCAATGGACGACTCAAGGCGCCGCGCGTGCCCGAGAACGCGCGCCACATGTTCAATCACATCATTGACACGCACCAGCAGCAGGTCCTTGGCGCGGTCGTCTTCGCCCTGACGTACGCTGTCGACAAAGTGATCCCGCAATTCCTGCAGGGCGTCGTGCTGTTCTTCACACAGATGGTCCAGTTTGCGCAAGGCGATGCGCGCGTCAAGCAGCGCCATCCAGTCCTTGAAGGGCCGCTGTGCGTCGAGCAGGGCGCGCTGCCAGCGATCGATCTGGTCGGTCAGCGGCTGGCGCAGGGCGAGGTATTGATCCACCATGGCGTTGAGCAGGCGCAGCATCAATTCCTGTGGCGAGGCCGGCAGGTGCATGCTGTGACTGCCGCCGTTAAGGTTCTGACGATATTCAAGCATGCGCGTACGGGCCGCGTCGATGGTCCGGCTCTGATCACCGTGCACCGTAATCAGGACGCGATCGGTGACGAAAAAGGTGACCGGTTGCGTCAGCAGATCGATCAGCGCTGCCGGTATTTTTCTGGTCGCCCGGCTCGGCTCCGGGGGCGACGTTGAAGCGGCGCCATCAAGGGTGGCGGCGAGCGAAAGCTTGCGGAAAACCACCATTTCATAATCATGCGTCGAGTCAAAATAGGATGGGTGCAGCAGGTTCATCGCATCCGTCATGTGCAGGTCGTAAATGGCAACGCCGGTAATGCGTTCGATTTCGTTTCGCCATGCATCCGGATCGGCAGCTATCTCATCGAGCCTGGCGTCAATCCATACGAATCCTTTCGCCGGCAGCCCGGTCGTGCCCACTACGCACGGGGTCACACTGTGTTCAGTGATCTGGAAGATGTCCATGTACTTTTCTGTGCAGGTTAAATAATTTCCACGTCATGGCCAGTGAGGCGACGCACCACGCAACGATGACGACCTGATAGGAGGGCGTCAGCGGCACACCGCCGAACCACGCCTGCGTCGACAGGATCGCCGCAGCCGTCGCAACCAGTCGCAAACTTTCGAGCAGGCGATAGTGCGACGATTCCTGTTGCATCAGTCCGCCCACAATCCAGAGGCCTCCGATCAGCCAGCCGGCATACAGAAGCGTGAGGGGCATCGATAAGGTTGCGTGCGCTGCAAGAAAATGCGTTGTCACCAACAGCAGCAGACTGAACTGCATCAGACAATAAGCCAGCGACGCGGTTGATAACGGTGGATGAAACACTTCGCGGCGGATATCGAAAGCGGCGCCTGGCCAGCGTGCCGCCACATCGGCCGGCCTCCAGCCCGGTCGCGCCACCCAGACCTTGAGCTTGTCCAGGAAGCGGCTCGCGTGCCATGCATCGAACCAGAGCGAGCGATACACGTCCAGATTCGCGATCAGCGGATTCCAGCTGCGTAGTGGACTGCGTGTTCCGTAAACCACCGGCTCATCGACGTGTTCTTCAACGAAGGTGCCGAACCATCGATCCCACAGGATCAGGATGCCGCCATAATTCTTGTCGAGGTAGATGTCGTTGACGCCGTGATGGGCGCGGTGATTCGAAGGCGACACGAATACGCGATCAAACCAGCCGAGCCTGCCAATCTGTTCGGTATGGACCCAGAATTGATACAGTAAATCGATCAGGGCGATGACAATGAACACCTCGACCGGAACGCCGATGAGTGCCAATGGCAAATAAAAGATCCAGGACAAGAACGCGCCGGTGCTGGTTTGCCGCAATGCTGTCGACAGGTTGTACGCTTCACTTTGATGGTGCACCACATGCGCGGCCCAGAGCACGTTGACTTCATGCCCCATCCGGTGCAGCCAGTAATAACAGAAATCGTAGAGCAACAGGCCCAGCACCCAGACCCACACACTCGTGGGAGACAGGTTGAACAACGCGATATGGGCGACCATCCAGGCATAAATGCCGACCTGAAAAATCTTGAAGAACGCTCCGGAGACCTGGCTCATGACACCGAGGCTGATGCTGTTGATCGCATCATTGGCGCGATAGCCGGTCCGTCCGCGCAGGTGCCCGATAAGTAATTCTGCAAAGATCAGCAGGAAGAACACCGGGGTCGCCAGTGTGATGACTTTCTCTTGCATCGGGTGTCTCCGCGCCGGCTTGGCCGGTCATTTTCAATTCAGACTGCGTTACCCGAGCTTCAGGCGTCGTGCAACGTCCAGCGCAAAATAGGTCAACACGCCGTCGGCGCCGGCACGCTTGAACGCGATCATCGCTTCCATCATGACCTTGTCATGATCCAGCCAGCCATTTTCGGAAGCCGCCTTGATCATCGCGTATTCACCGCTGACCTGATAGGCGAACGTCGGCACCTTGAATTCATCCTTGACGCGACGGACAATATCCAGATAGGGCATGCCGGGCTTGACCATGACCATGTCAGCACCCTCGTCCAGATCGAGTCCGACTTCCCGCAGTGCCTCGTCGCTGTTGGACGGATCAATCTGATAGGTTGCCTTGTTGCTCTTGCCCAGATTGGCGCTCGAGCCCACCGCGTCGCGGAAAGGACCATAAAACGCCGAGGCGAATTTGGCGGAGTACGCCATGATGCGCGTATGAATGAATTGGTTTGCCTCCAGCGCCATGCGGATCGCGCCAATGCGGCCATCCATCATGTCGGATGGCGCCACGATATCGACGCCGGCGGTTGCCTGGGTGAGCGCCTGGCGAACCAGCAGCTCGCAGGTTTCATCGTTGAGTACGTAGCCGTCGGCGTTGATCACGCCATCCTGGCCATGACTGGTGTAGGGGTCGAGCGCGACATCGGTCATGATGCCCAATTCAGGGTAACGCCGCTTCAATTCCTTGACCGCGCGCGGGATCAGTCCATCGGGATTGGTCGCCTCGATGCCGTCTGGTGTTTTTAGGGAATTGTTTATGACCGGGAAAAGCGCCAGGGCGGGAATGCCCAGCGCGACGCATTCTTCGGCCACGCCAAGAAGCTCATCGATCGACAGTCGCTCGACCCCTGGCATCGAGGCAATCTTCTCGCGCTGGTTGCGGCCCTCCTGAATGAAAACCGGATAGATCAGATCGGATGCGGTCAGTACATGCTCGCGCATCATCGCCCGCGAAAAGGCATCCTTGCGCATACGGCGCATGCGAACGGCAGGAAATTGGCGGGGTTTCAGAATGTTTGTCATGATTGCGTTACCGGGTTAAAAGCAGTCAGGTTAGGCGCAGTATATCTTCGCGGAGGGGCCGGAACTAATTGAGAATCACGCTCTCATAGCAGCAGGTGATGTATTTCACCTCCCGCTTCTCCTCCCTGAGCGGGGCCGTATCGTACAACTTGCGATAAGGCGTTCATGCCCTGGAGTTATTCCCCTTTCTCCAGGGTTTTTTTTCGTCCCTAATTTGCCGTGTCGGCGGGCGCTTCGGCCGTCGGCGCCAGTGGCGGCGTCAGGCCCACCAGTGCTGAAATGCGTGCATCGGCTTCTTCGAGACCGGTTCGTTTCAAGGCCGAAAACAGTTGTGCGGTAAACGGGAAGGGTTTTCCTTCGTCATCCGTGTAGCTGGCCAACACGCTGCGCGCGACGCGCAACGCGTTCGTCGCGTCATTGCGGTTGAGCTTGTCGGCCTTGGTCAGGATGCAGTGAATCGGCTTGCCGGTCGGCGCGAACCACTCCAGCATTTGAATATCCAGATCCGTGAATGGCCGGCGCACGTCGATGATCAGCACCAGCGCGGCGAGCTGTTCGCGGCGTTGCACGTAATCACCCAGCAGCTCCTGCCAGTGCAGCTTGGCCGAACCCGAGACCTCCGCATAGCCATAGCCTGGCAAGTCGACGAGCAGCGCCCGAATCTCGTCGACCTTGGTTTCGTCCTTGCGGTGCTGATTGATCTGCGCGCCGCCGATCGAGAAATAGTTGATGTGTTGTGTACGCCCGGGTGTCTTCGAGGCAAATGCGAGCTTCTTTTGATTGCACAGGATATTGATCGCGGTTGATTTGCCCGCGTTGGAGCGGCCGGCAAACGCGATTTCTGGCACTTGCGTTGTTGGCAAATCACGGAGGTGATTCACCGTGGTGAAAAAACGGGCTTGCCAAAGTTGGGACATAGGTGGACAGAAAATGCGGTGGGAAGGGCGAAAATGCCAGCAAGCTATTGTACAATACGCTGCTATGCATGGACGAGGCATTGCCTCAACATTATGCAGAACAGGATCCGCGCCACAGTGATCGCGCGAACGCCATCAGGGCAGAATTTTAAAATCAAGTCTCAGGGTGTTTGAATGAACCGAGTTTTCTATCCCGTATTGAAGTCACTGTGTGTCGCGGCATTGACGTTTGCTTCGATGGCGCATGCCGCTGAAGAAGCCAAGCCAGCCAAAGCCGATCTGGCGAAAGGCGAAGCGCTTTTTACCAATGGCGATCCGACTCGCAACATCACGGCATGCGTAGCCTGTCATGGCGCGGCAGGAAACTCCGCAATCGCGCAGAATCCGAAGCTGGCCGGTCAGCACGAGGCCTATCTGGCCAAGCAGCTTAACAATTTCAAGGGGCCGGATCGCAACAACGCGATCATGACCACGATTGCCAAGGCATTGACGGCCGATGAAGTCAAAAACATCGCTGCCTATCTCAATGCACAGCCTGCCAAGCAGGGCGCGGCGAAGAACAAGGACATCGTCGAACTCGGCAAGAAGATTTACCGCGGCGGAATCGCCGAGAAGAACGTGCCGGCATGCGCTGCCTGTCACGGTCCGAACGGTGCCGGCATCCCGGCGCAGTTTGCTCGATTGAGTGGGCAACACCAGGAATATACCGTGGCACAGTTGACCAATTTCCGTAGCGGCGCGCGCAAGAACAGCGTCCAGATGACGGCTATTGCAAAACGGTTGTCTGACGACGAAATGCAGGCTGTCGCCGACTACATCGCCGGCCTCAAATAACGCCGCATCGGAACGTGAATTGAACGAGAGGGTGGCTGCGGCCACCCTTTTTGCATGTTGAGAATAACCAGGCCTGACCATGACGGATCATTTGCTAACGCCAGACAATGTTGATTCGACGCGCCGGCGTGTTGCGGTGCGTTTGCTGGGATGGGTTGGCTGGAAGGTAAGGTTTGCACCGCTACCGGGGCCGCGCGGGTTGATCATCGTGTATCCGCACACCTCGAACTGGGATTTTCCGATCGGCTTGCTGGCCAAGTGGGCGATTGGCCTGCCGCTGCACTGGATCGGCAAGGCATCGCTGTTTACCGGGCCCGTTGGCAGGTTGTTCGCACCGATATTGCGGGCCTGGGGTGGCGAGCCGATCGAGCGCGGCGCCGCAAGCGGAAGCATTGAACGGCTGGCCCGGCGCATCCAGGCAGCGCCGTGGTACTGGTTGGCGCTGGCGCCGGAGGGCACGCGCCAATATCGGGATCACTGGCGCAGTGGGTTTTATCACCTTGCGCTGACGGCTGAATTGCCGATCCTCGCCGTGAGCATCGATTACGCGACGCGCACTGTCTTTGCCACCACCGTATTGCAACTGTCGGGCAACGCTGAAACCGATCGCCGCATGGTGGCCGATGCATATCGCGGGCGTCATGGCCATCGACGCGAATGCGAATCACCGATCAGCTGGTGATCCGCGCGCTCAGGAAATGATTTTTTCCAGCGCGAACAACTGCTCTGGAAGTTCGCGCTCCCGGATCAGGTGGCTGACGTTTCCGTCCACCAGGACTTCAACTGCCCGTCCGCGCGTGTTGTAGTTCGATGCCATCGTCATGCCATAGGCACCCGCCGACATGATGGCCAGCAGGTCACCTTCTTCGACGCACAGTGCCCGTGAACGTGCCAGCCAGTCGCCGGATTCACACACCGGGCCGACCACGTCGTACGTTGCCGTAGTGCCCGAACGCGGCAGCACTGCCTCGACCCCGTGCCATGCCTGATACATCGCCGGGCGCATCAGATCATTCATGGCGGCGTCGACGATGGCGAAATTCTTTTCACTGCCTGGTTTCAAATATTCGATCCGTGTCAGCAGTACGCCGGCATTGCCGACGATCGATCGCCCAGGCTCGAACAGCACCTTGACTGGCGCTCCCTGCCAGCGTGCGACCCGCCATGCATCAATTCTGGCGAACAGGCGTCCAAGGTAGGCGCCGACCGCCACCGGTTGCTCGGCCTCGTAATCGATGCCCAGGCCGCCGCCGATATCCAGATGCGCAATCACGATGCCCTCTGCGGCGAGCTGGTCGATGAGCTCGATGAGCTTGTCGAGTGCTTCCAGCAAGGGCGCGTCGTCGAGCAACTGCGAGCCGATATGGCAGTCAATGCCAGTAACGCGAAGATGCGGCAAGGCGGCCGCCGTGCGGTAGGTCGCCAGTGCATCGTCAAATGCGACGCCGAATTTGTTTTCCTTCAGCCCGGTCGAAATGTACGGATGGGTTTTCGCATCGACATTCGGATTCACCCGAAGTGAAATGGGGGCGACTACACCCATGTCGCCGGCAACCCGGTTGAGCCGGTGCAGCTCGGAGACCGATTCGACATTGAAGCAGGCGATCCCGTGCGACAGGGCGAGCTGCATCTCCGCGCGGGTTTTGCCGACGCCCGAAAAAATGATCTTGCCGGGATTTCCTCCGGCAGCCAGAACGCGCAGTAATTCGCCCCCCGAGACGATGTCGAAACCGGAGCCCAGCTGCGCCAGCAGATGCAGCACCGCGAGATTGGAATTCGATTTGACCGAATAACAGACCAGCGCCGTTCCGGCATCACGGCCGGCATCGCGGCAGGCATCGGCATAGGCCATGTAGCCGCGCGTGATCGCGGCTCTGGAGTACACGTAGGCGGGCGTGCCGAACTCATCGGCGATGGTGGCCAGTGACAAATTTTCGGCGCACAAGGCGCCGTGTTGATACGAAAAATCGGACATGGCGTGGCGCTTATCGGGAAGGGGAATCGGGCGTTTCGGCCGGCTTGGCGATCGGTGCGGCCGGTGCGTTCAGCGTGGACGGGTCTGGTGGCCGGACCGGCAGGCGCAGCGGGCCGCGTTGGCCGCAACCTGCAAGGGCCAGTCCAAGGACAACGGTATGAAACAAAACCAGCAGGCGGAACAGGGGTGGGTGACGCTTCACGTTTAGAATCTCGGTTTGCATTGTTCAAGGGAGTTTAACATGACGGAATCCGAATTCCTGGCGCTGGCCGAAGCCGCGCTGGATGCCATCGAGGCTGCGCTGGACCGCGCTGCGATGACCGACGCGGTAGACGTCGAATGCAGCCGCAGCGGCAACGTACTGGAAATTGAATTTGTCGACAACGGTTCAAAGATTATCGTCAACAGCCAGGCCCCCATGTGCGAGATGTGGGTGGCGGCGAAGTCGGGCGGATTTCACTACCGTCATGACGGCGCCCAATGGCGTAACACGCGCGACGGTACGGAACTGTTCGCGGCGCTGTCGGCGATGGTCAGCCAGCAGGGTGGGGCCGCGGTCGTTTTGTCGGATCAATCCAGCTAACTTCTTTTTGCGTCAGGTCAGAACAACTCGTTCTTGACCTCATCGCGGGTTTTCTCCGCATCGGGGCTGGCCGGATTTTCGCTCACGCCCAAGCTTCCTACACCTACTCCCGGCGGATTTTCTGCGTAATAGAATTCGCCATTGGCCGTGATGATTCCGGCCGGAACCGGGCGTTCGTCGATCGGGACATCCTTGAGTACCTTCTGCATGTAACCAATCCAGATCGGCAGCGCCAGGCCGCCGCCGGTCTCCTTGTTACCGAGATTTTTTGGTTGGTCGAAACCGATCCACGCAATGCCGACCAGTTTTTGCTGGTAGCCCGCAAACCAGGCGTCGAACGAATCGTTGGTCGTGCCGGTTTTTCCAGCGATGTCGCTGCGCTTGAGGATCAGTGCCTTGGTGGCGGTGCCGTACTTGACAACGTCCTTGAGCATGTTGTCCATCAAAAACGCATTGCGCACATCGATCACGCGGTTGGCTTCGTCGTTCGATTTGTCCGGAATGGCTTTCGACAGAACCCTGCCATCGTTGTCGACGATGCGGGAAATCAGATAGGGACTGACTTTATAACCGCCGTTGGCGAACACGGCGTAAGCGCCGGCCATTTGCAGCGGCGTCACGGCGCCGGCGCCGAGCGCGAGGGTGAGGTAGGGCGGGTTCTTGTCGGCATCGAAGCCGAAACGGGTGGTGTATTCCTGTCCGTATTTGGCGCCTATCTTGTGCAGGATGCGAACCGAAATCATGTTCTTGGATTTCGTCAAACCCTTGCGCATCGACATCGGCCCTTCATATTTCCCGTCGTAGTTCTTCGGTTCCCATGCCTGGCCACCGGTCTGGCCGGCATCGAAGCTGATCGGCGCATCGTTGATGATCGTCGACGGCGACAAGCCCTTTTCCAGCGATGCCGAGTAGATGAAGGGCTTGAACGACGAGCCGGGCTGACGCCAGGCCTGGGTGACATGATTGAATTTATTGCGATTGAAGTCGAAGCCGCCAATTAGCGCGCGGATGGCGCCGTCTTCCGTACTCGCCGACACGAACGCCGACTCCACTTCGGGCATCTGCGTAATGCTCCAGACGCGCCCTTCCTGCGCGATGCGGATGATGGCGCCACGTTTGACGCGACGGTTTGGCGGCGCCTTGTCGCTGAGCAGATTGGTCGCGAAGATCAGGCCCGGACCGGTGATTGATACCTCTTCGCCGGAGGCCAGTACAGCGCGCACGAGCTTTGGCGTTGCTTCCAGCACGACCGCAGCGACGATGTCGTCGCTGTCCGGATGATCGGCCAGCTCGACTTCAATGGCATCGTCGGCTTCATCCTTGGCGGCGGGAATCTCCATGTAACCCTCCGGGCCGCGGTAGCCATGCCGTTTTTCATAGTCCATCACGCCCCGCCGCAGCGCCAGATAAGCGGCATCCTGATCGGCCTTGGTAATCGTCGTGAAGACGCTCAAGCCGCGCGTGTAGGTGTCTTCCTTGAATTGCTCGTAGACCAGCTGGCGCGTCATTTCGGCGACATATTCAGCGTGCACCCCGAACTCCGTGGTGTCGGTCTTTATCTTCAGCTCTTCCTGCTGGGCTTCCTTGAATTGCACGTCGGTGATGTAGCCCAACTGGTGCATGCGTTGCAGGATATATTGCTGGCGCGCTTTGGCGCGCTTCGGATTGACCACCGGGTTGTACGCCGACGGAGCCTTCGGCAAGCCCGCCAGCATCGCCGACTCCGCAATCGTCAATTCGGGCAGCTTCTTGCCGAAATAAATTTGCGCGGCGGACGAAAATCCGTAGGCGTGCTGGCCCAGATAAATCTGATTGAGATACACCTCAAGAATCTGGTCCTTGGTCAGGTTCTGTTCGATTTTCCATGCCAGCAGGACTTCGTATGCCTTGCGCTTGAGCGTCTGCTCGCTGGAGAGGAAGAAATTGCGGGCGACCTGCTGGGTAATGGTCGACGCGCCCTGACGGGCGCCCCCAGCAAGGTTGTGTAGTGCCGCGCGCGCGATGCCAAGGTAGTCGATGCCGCCGTGTTCGTAGAAGCGGTCATCCTCGATGGCCAGGACGGCTTTCTTCATGATGTCCGGAATATCGTTGATACGCACCAGATTGCGTCTTTCCTCGCCAAATTCGCCCAGCAGGACATTGTCCGCAGAAAAAATGCGCAGCGGGATTTTCGGGCGGTAGTCCGTCAGCGAATCCAGCGGCGGCAACTTGGGATACGCCAGCGCCAGGGTAAACCCGATAATCAGTATGGTGGCCAGGATCAGACCGACGAACACGATCGCCATGCCGATCAGTGCGCGTTTGAGCATGCTCGAAGCAGGGCGGGATGGTTCGGAGCGGGGCGCTGCGACATCAGGCGAATTTTTAGTGGCCATGCTGGGTGGGGAAGGTCGTTGACCGCAGCATTATATAGGCAGCTGCTGGAGGGATCGGATTACGCACAAAAATGCGTGCGGCACACACTGTGTCTTTTTGTGTCGTGGGATTTTGGCAACGCGTTTGCAAATTACTTTTCGGAAATCTCTTTACACTTTCTGCGGCTTATTGCTACGATTTAATGTGCCGTTTTACAAATGTCATCTAAGCGCAGGTTTTTAAACAGAATTTTTACAAACCGCCAACAAATTTAACAGTTCGACAAGCCGTTTATTGGCCTGCCCACATCATCAATGACAGCGTTCGTAGGGGGAATACCTTTGGCACTAAATCTGGGATCATTATTCGGTACCAAGAACGCCCCCATGATCGGCTTGGACATCAGTACGTCGGGTGTCAAGCTGGTTGAGCTGGCCGATGCCGGAAAAAACGAATTGCGACTGGAGCGTTTCGCGTCCGAATCGCTGCCGCGTGGCGCGGTCGTTGACGGCAATATTGAGAACATCGAACAAGTTGCCGAAGCCGTGCGGCGTGTATGGAAGAAAAGCGGCACACGCGCAACGCTTGTTGCGCTTGGCATGCCGCCAGCCTCGGTCATCACCAAGAAAATCATCCTGCCCGGCGGACTGTCCGAGGAAGATCTTGAATTTCAGGTCGAGACGGAAGCCAGTCAGTACATTCCCTTTGCGCTGGATGAGGTCAGTCTTGACTTCGACGTGATCGGACAGGCAGCCAACTCTCCGGACGACGTGGAGGTGCTGTTGGCCGCAACGCGCAAGGAAAAGGTCGAGGACCGGGTCGCCGTCGCGGAATCGGCAGGTTTGCGCCCGATCGTGATGGACATCGAGTCGTATGCGGCCCGTGCCGCGATCGATCGCCTGGTTGCCCAGTTGCCGCAAGAAGGCAAGGGCCAGATCGTCGCGCTGTTCCAGATCGGTACCCAAATCACCCACATTTCCGTGCTGCTCGACGGGCAACCGATTTATGAGCGCGAGCAGCCATTCGGCGGCCACCAGCTCACGCAAGACATCGTGCGTGCGTATGGCCTGTCTTACGAGGATGCCGAGGCCAAGAAGAAATCCGGAGATTTGCCGGAAGGCTATGAGCGCGAGTTGCTGGAGCCCTTTCTTGACAGCGCCGCACTGGAAGTCTCACGTGCGATCCAGTTCTTTTTTACCTCTACCCCCTACACCCGCATCGATCAGATATTTCTCGCCGGTGGATGCGCAATCATTCCCGGCCTGGTCGACACCGTCGCCGGGCGTACCAAGATTTCGACCTCGGTGGTCAGTCCGTTCAAAGGCATGCAGCTCGCCGCGAATGTGCGTGAAAAACAACTGCGCAGCGAGGCACCAGCCTACCTGGTTGCTTGCGGGCTGGCCATGCGGAGGTTCGACCAATGATTCGGATTAACCTGTTACCGCATCGTGAAGAGCGGCGCAAACAAAGAAAGAACGCATTTATTGCGATGATGGTCGCCGCAGCGGTGATCGGCGGATTTCTGGTGCTGATCGTCGGCGTTGTGATCGCCAACAAGATTTCCAGCCAGACCCAGCGCAATGAATTCATCAAGGCCGAGAACAAGAAACTTGATGAGGAAATCAAGGAAATCGCCAGCCTGAAGGCCGAAATCGAATCGCTCAAGGCGCGCCAGCAAGCGGTCGAAGACTTGCAGGGCGACCGCAATCAACCGGTGTATCTGATGGATGAACTGGTCAAGCAGATTCCGGAGGGCGTGTATTTGCGCTCGTTCAAGCAGGAAGGGCAGCGCGTGGCGGTCAATGGCTATGCCCAGTCCAACGAGCGTGTCTCCGAATTGCTGCGCAACCTGAGCAACAATTCACCATGGCTTGAGCGTCCGGACCTGATTGAGATCAAGGCGACCACGCTGGGCCAAAGCAAGGACGCCAAGCGGGTATTTGACTTCACCGTCAATGTCGGTATCAAGCGTCCGCGCGACAAGGATCAGCCTGCACCTGGCAGCCCGGCAGGAAAAACGACGGCTGCCGGCGCTGAGCCGGCTCCACCAAAATAAGCGAGAGACCTCCGATGGCAGATCTGAAAAATTTGGGAGAATCATTGGCCGCGCAGTTTCGCGGACTCAATGGACGGCATCCCGGTCAGTGGCCGATCGCACCGCGCCTGTTGTGCGCGTTCGGCGTCCTGGTCCTGGTTTTGGTGCTTGGCTGGTTCGGCTACTGGAGCGGCCAGATCGACGAGCTCGACGCGGGTGAGGCCGAGGAAATGAAGCTCAAGGAGGCCTACAAGGGAAAGATCCAGCAATCGATCAATCTCGAAGGCCTGCGCAAACAAAAAGAGCAGGTCCGCGAATATGTTGCGACGCTGGAGAAGCAGTTGCCAAGCAAGGCGGAAATGGACGCACTGCTGTCGGACATCAATCAGGCGGGTGTTGGACGCGGCTTGCAATTCGAATTGTTCAAGCCCGGTCAGGTTGTCGTGCGTGACTATTACGCCGAGTTGCCAATCGATATCAAGGTCACGGGCAATTATCATGATGTCGGCGCATTTACCAGCGACATTGCCAACCTGCCGCGCATCGTTACCCTCAATAACATGTCGTTGACCGCAGGCACCACCGGCACCCTGACGCTCGACGCCGTCGCAAAGACTTTCCGCTATCTGGATCCGGAAGAAGTGGTGGCACAACGCAAGGCCGTTGCCGACAAGAAGGTGAAACCATGACGACATTGCGACGCGGCGGCGGGTTACTGCTCGCGGCCACTTT
This sequence comes from Actimicrobium sp. GrIS 1.19, assembly GCF_035984655.1. Classification (NCBI taxonomy): domain Bacteria; kingdom Pseudomonadati; phylum Pseudomonadota; class Betaproteobacteria; order Burkholderiales; family Oxalobacteraceae; genus Actimicrobium; species Actimicrobium sp. GrIS 1.19. The sequence goes on from NZ_JAXCHT010000004.1 coordinate 194,619, forward strand.
ATTGGCGAGCCTTGGTGGATGCGGGGACAGTGGTGTGGCCGAAGTGACGGAATGGATGAAACAGGTCAAGCAGGAGACCAGAGTCTCCATTCCAAAGCTGTCGCCACCTAAAATTTTCACGCCGTATTTGTACAGCGGGAAAAATACCGTGGATCCCTTCAACCCCAGCAAGCTGGCAATTGCTTTTGCGAAACTGCAAAGCAATAACTCCAAATTCAAACCGGATCTTGAGCGTCGCCGGGAGCCGCTTGAGGCCTATCCGATCGATACGCTGAAAATGGTCGGAACGCTGCAAAAACCGGGTCTGAGCTACGCGTTGATTCAGGCTGACAAGACGGTGTTTCAGGTTAAGGCAGGAAATTACGTTGGGCAGAATTTTGGGATGGTGTCCCGCATTACCGAGACCTCCGTCGATTTGAAGGAAATTGTTCAAGATGCGTCCGGCGAATGGGTCGAACGCAAGGCAACGTTAGAATTGCAGGAGACCAAGAAATGATCGCATCAAGCAAATACGTCGGACCATTCAATCAGCTCGCGCGAAAGGTGTTGGCGCTGGTTGGCATGATCGCCCTGCTGGGTGGCGCAGGTGTCGTTCACGCACAGGAAAATGCGATCGAATCCATTACTGCCAATCAGCAGGGTGCCAATGTCATCGTCAAGATCCAGTTGAAAAATGCCGTGGTCAAGCCGCCGATCGGATTTTCGATCACGAGCCCGGCCCGCATCGCCCTGGATTTCGCCAATACGACGAACGCGACCGGCAAGACGGCCCAGGACATCGGTTTGGGCGAGGTGCGAAATGTCAACGTGGTGCAGGCAGGTGAGCGCTCGCGACTGGTCTTCAATCTCAGTCGCGCATTGAACTACGCGACCATCGTTGAAGGCAGCGCGGTCATCGTCACCATCGACGGCTCGGGCGGACTGGCAACTCCCGTCAATTCGGCTGGCTTGCCGGTCGTTTCGGCAACCAGGGCGCCAGCAGGAAAACAACAAATCAGGGATATCGATTTCCGGCGTGGCGTCGCCGGCGAAGGCCGTGTCGTCATCGACTTGCCGTCCAATCAAATGGGTGTCGATGTGCGTCAGCAAGGACAGACCATCGTCGTCGATTTTCTCAAGGCCGGCCTGCCAGAAGTGCTGCGCCGCCGCATCGACGTGGGTGACTTCGGCACGCCCGTCAAGTTCATCACGACTTCACCGCAAGGCGACAACGTCCGGATGGTGATCGAGCCAAAAGGCCTGTGGGAACACAGTGCCTATCAAAGCGACTCGCAGTTGGTGATCGAGGTGCGTCCGATCAAGGAAGAGCCGAACAAGCTGGCACAGGGCACCCAGGGATACCGCGGCGAAAAGCTGTCACTGAATTTCCAGAGCGTTGAAGTGCGTTCGGTGCTGCAAGTGATCGCCGACTTCACCGGACTCAACATCATTACCAGCGACACCGTGACCGGCAACCTGACGTTGCGCCTGAAGGATGTGCCGTGGGATCAGGCCCTGGACATCGTGATGCAGGCCAAGGGCCTGGACATGCGCAAGAACGGATCGGTACTGTGGATTGCGCCGAAGGATGAACTGCTGACCAAGGAAAAACTGGAACTCGAACAACGCGCCCAAATCGCCGATCTGGAACCGCTGAAAACCGAAACCTTCCAGCTGAATTATCAAAAAGCCGATGCCTTCAAACTGGTGTTCGGCCTTGACAGCTCTTCGGGCGACACCAAGAACCGCATTCTGTCCAAGCGTGGCAGTGCGGCCATTGATCCACGCACCAACAAACTGATCGTGACCGACATCGCCGCCAAGCTGGAAGAAGTGCGCAAGCTGATTCAGGTCACCGATGTCGCCACCAAGCAGGTGCTGATCGAGGCACGGATTGTGGAAGCCACCGACACCTTCAGCAAGAATCTGGGCGCCAAGCTCGGCTTCACCGATTTGCGCACGCTGCGCGGTGGTGATACCGGCTATCAGATCGCCGGCAATAACCGGGTCGGACTCACGGGTAATTATCTGGGAATTGGCGAGCAGACGGGTCAGGCGACCGTTACTGACCAGAGCTATATTCCCAACTCCCAATTCGTCAGCCTGCCGGCTGCTGGGATCAATGGCGCCAATGCAGGCAGCCTGGCAATCAGTCTGTTTTCGGCAGCGGCCAACCGCTTCCTGAATCTGGAGCTGTCCGCCCTGGAAGCAGATGGCCGCGGCAAGATCATTTCCAGTCCGCGCGTCGTGACGGCTGACCAGCAACAGGCCTTGATCGAGCAGGGCGAAGAAATTCCGTACCAGAAAGCCACCAGCAGCGGCGCGACCTCGGTCGAGTTCAAGAAGGCCAACCTGAAGCTGGAAGTGACGCCGCAGATTACGCCCGACGGCAACATCATTCTGACTGTCGACGTCAACAAGGACAGCCGCGGCATCCTGACCACCGGCGGCTATGCGATCAACACCAAGCACGTCAAAACCAATGTGCAGGTCGAGAACGGCGGCACGGTGGTGTTGGGCGGGATCTTCACCCAGCAGGAACTCGATCAGGTCACGAAGATTCCATTTTTCGGTGACATTCCGGTGCTCGGAAACCTGTTCAAGCAAACTGGCCGGACCAACGACAAGACTGAACTGCTGATTTTCATTACACCGAAGATCGTGGCTGAACGTATTACGACGCGCTGATAGAAGCGGGTTTGCCATCACCGATTGTCGAAAAACTGAATTGTTAGGGTAAAGAAAATGACCTCCAAGTTGAAAAATCGTATGCTGTCGCGATTCGCCGTTGCAGCTATTGCGACACTTGCCATTGTCGGATTGACCGCATGCGGCGGCGGCGGAGGCGCGGCGGGAACCACCGGCGCTGCCGGAAGTGGAAAGACTCCCGTTACTCCCATCACGCCCGTCACCCCAGTAGTTCCCGTTACGCCAGTCACTCCAACGGTTGCGCCAGTACCCAAGTTAACGATTACCTTGTTTAGTGGCACGACCTCGACGTCATCAGTGAGTGCGTCCGGTGTGACAAGCGCGAAAGCGACAGTGGTTGACGATAATAACAATCCGGTCCGTGGCAAGCTGGTGACATTTTCCGGCGACCCCGCACTGATTAAATTCAATCCCGCATCCGGATCGGTACTGACGGATGCGGTCACCGGTATCGCAACTGTTCAAATCTTGCCTGCGGGATTGTCGTCCGGTGGCGCCGGAACGTTGAGTGCATCGGCCACGGTGGTGCCCGCTGCGGGTGGCACCGGTATCCTCACCGCCGGCACGCTCGATTTTCAACTATCTCCTGGTAGTTTGACTCTGACATCACTCGACGTGCAGTCTTCCACGCCGCTGGCAGCCTATGGCACGAGGTCAGTTTCCGTCACGGCAAACATTGATGGCGTTGCCGCAACCAATACGCCGATACAAGTGACCTTCGCTTCCAATTGCGGAGTCGTGGCGCCGGCGACCGTAACCACTGATGGCACGGGCAAGGCGTCCTCGACCTATACTGCCAACTCCACCACGATCCCCGGTTGCGCAGGTGCCAATGTAACCATCACGGCGGGCGCAGTGAGCGCTACTACACTGAGCGGAGCTATCGCCGTGCAGCCGACACTGGCAACCAATCTTCAATTCGTCAGCGCTGCGCCACAGCTGATTTATCTGGTGGATTCGGTGGGTGCGACACAATCGCAAGTAACATTTAAGGTGGTTGATTCCAGCAACAACACGCAGGCAGGTCAACCTGTGAATTTGTCCCTGGCCAATTCGGCACCGGGCGTGTCATTCGACACGGTCGGTAACACCGGAACTGTGACACAAACAAGTAATTACGCCGGCTTGGTTTCGGTCCCCGTATTTTCCGGTTCGATTCCGACCTCTCTTCAGGTTAATGCGGTGCTGGTGTCGAATCCCTCGGTGAAGGCGAAGTCAAACACTTTGTTGGTCGCATCAGGAGTTCCGGTTCAATCTGCGGCGAGTATCGCTGCCGAAAAGTTGAGTATCGAGGGCTTGTTTACTGACGGGGTCACAGACAAGATTACTTTCTCACTTGCGGATCGTCAGGGCAATCCTGTTCCAGTTGGTACCTCGGTAAACTTCGTGAGTAGCTCCGGGGTTATGGTTCCGGCGACTTGCGTCGTACCTGCCGCTCTCGATGGCACCTCGACGTCAGCCTGCACCACCACGATTCGCTCGCAGGGAACGCGTCCTGCAAATGGTCGAGTAGCCATCCTGGCTTACACGCCTGGTGAGGAAGATTTTGTCGATGCAAACGGGAACAACGTTTACGACTTGGGCGAAAGCTTCACCGATCTCGGTAATGCTTACCGCGACGATAATTTTGACGATGTTTTCAACGCAGGCGAATTCGTTGTGCCGCGCACCAAATCGCCTGGATCGACCGGATTGACCACTTGTCCCGTAGTTGGTAATTTCAAGGGCAGTCCCGACACCTGCGACGGCGTTTGGGGAGTGGTCGATGTCCGGGGTCACATAATGGTGGTGTTTGCAAGCGGCCAGGCGACTTTCAGCGCACTTGGCACGGCGCGCCCGAACGGCGTTCGGTTTACGGTCGCTGACGTGAACGGCAACAGCATGCCAACCGGAACCAAGATAGAGGTTACTGGAAGGGCAGCTATTGTGGGCGGAACGTGCACGGCGATAGTCACACCCACGCCAACCATCATTCCGAACCAAGTCGGGCCATACACCGCAAAGGTAACCGTCGATCCGGCCTGTGCAGCGGGCGACTTCGTCGATATCACGGTGACCTCACCTGCTGGCCTGGCGACAAGTACAACCCTGACGCTGACTTGACCTGACACGTTGACGCAACTACCGGTGGCTCGGTGCTCGCAGCACCCGCCACCGGTTTTTTTTGCACGGCACATGTATTTTCAAGATTAAGACGGGCGCGGTTGCACTTAAAATTGCGTCGGACGAGATGCTTACTGATTCCCAGACGGCAAGTTGCTTTGATGATGGCTATAACGTGATACGAAACATCTTTCTCATCGGCCTGATGGGCTCCGGCAAAACCACGGTCGGCCGAGCCCTCGCCAGAAAACTCAACAAACGGTTCATCGATTCCGATCATGAGATAGAGGCGCGTACCGGCGCCTCTATTCCATTGATCTTCGAGATCGAAGGCGAGGCCTCGTTTCGGCAGCGCGAAGCGGAGGTTATCCGCGAGCTGGTAACCCTCGACAACGTCGTGGTCGCCACCGGCGGCGGCGCCATCCTGAATCCGGCGAGTCGGGGCCTGCTGGCCGCAAACGGCACCGTCATCTATTTGCGCGCGAGCGTCAACAGCATCTTGCAGCGCACCAGCCATGACCGCAATCGACCGCTCTTGCAGACGGCCGACCCGCGCCAGCGCATCGAAGAACTGTCGCGTGAGCGCGAGCCGTTGTACCGCGAGATTGCAGATATCGTCATTGATACCGGCCGGCCTAATGTACAATTTTTGGTGAATGCCATTCTTAACCAGCTCGACCAGACCGGTTCGAGTGCCGCCAATTCCGCCATGCCTTCACACCATCACCTGTCGAATCCCCCGCCTGCCGCTTGCGCCGACGCGACCGTCACGCTGGAAGTCAGCCTCGGTGATCGAAGCTATCCCGTTGCGATCGGCCCGGCCCTGCTCGATGACGTCACGCTGATGGCGCGTCATGTGTGCGGGGAGCGCGCCGCTATTGTCACCAATACCGTCGTCGCACCGCTTTACCTGGAACGCGTCACGCGTACACTGGCCGCCGCCGGCAAGCAGGTCACCGCGATCGTGCTGCCAGACGGCGAGGAAGAAAAAACCTGGGCGAATCTGATGACCATCTTCGATGCGCTGCTGGCCAACAAATGCGACCGCAAGACGACCCTGATCGCGCTCGGCGGCGGCGTCGTCGGTGACATGACGGGTTTCGCCGCCGCCAGCTACATGCGCGGCGTGCCGCTGATCCAGATACCCACCACATTGCTGTCGCAGGTCGACTCCTCGGTGGGCGGCAAGACCGGCATCAATCATCCGCTCGGCAAGAACATGATCGGCGCGTTCTACCAGCCGCGTGCCGTGATCGCCGACACCGCGACACTCGACAGCTTGCCGGCACGCGAACTGTCGGCCGGACTGGCCGAAGTCATCAAGCATGGCGCGATCATCGACGCCGAATTCTTCAGCTGGATCGAAGCCAACATGGCCGCCCTGCTGGCCAAAGATCTTGCTGCGCTGGCGCATGCGATTTTGCGTTCCTGCGAAATCAAGGTCGAGATCGTGCGTCAGGACGAGCGCGAAGGCGGCATCCGCGCGATCCTGAATTTCGGGCACACCTTTGCGCATGCGATCGAGGCTGGCCTCGGGTATGGCACCTGGTTGCATGGCGAGGCCGTCGGTTGCGGCATGGTCATGGCGGCCGATCTATCGCACCGGCTCGGGTTGCTCGACGCCCTGTCGAAAGAGCGCATCACCGCCCTGGTCAAGGCCGCAGGGTTGCCAGTGGTGGCCCCCAATCTTGGCGTCACCAACTGGCTGGAATTGATGCAGGTCGACAAGAAGAACGAAGGCGGCACGATACGCTTTATCCTGCTGCAACCGTTGGGGGCAGCGAAGATCGACACGGTTCCCCCAGCGATGCTGGCGGCGACGCTGCAGGCCTGCGTCGCGTCAGCCTGATCCCTACCATCCGCCTGAGGTAACGATGCCGCACGAATTGAATCTGGCGGTGTATGCCGCCCATCCCGCCGCCTCGACCGGTCGCCAGTTCGCCGAGCCGGCGCCGGCTTCCCGCTCCGAGTTTCAGCGTGACCGTGATCGCATCATTCACTGTGCGGCGTTCCGTCGCCTGGAGTACAAGACCCAGGTGTTCGTCAATCACGAGGGCGATCTGTTTCGCACGCGCCTGACGCACAGCATCGAGGTGGCCCAGATCGCGCGCTCGATCGCCCGTAATCTGCATCTGAACGAGGATCTGGTCGAAGCAATTTCGTTGGCGCACGACCTCGGTCACACGCCGTTTGGCCATGCTGGCCAGGATGCGCTCAATGCCTGCATGGCCCAGCATGGGGGCTTCGAACATAACCTGCAAAGCCTGCGCGTGGTCGATGTGCTTGAGGAGCGCTACGGCGCCTTTGATGGCCTGAATCTGATGTTCGAAACGCGTGAAGGAATCCTGAAACACTGCTCGTTGCATAACGCCGCAACATTGGGCGCCATCGGCCAGCGTTTCATCGACCGCAAGCAGCCGACGCTGGAAGCGCAGTTGGCCAATCTGGCCGATGAAATCGCCTACAACAATCACGACATTGATGATGGCCTGCGCTCGGGTTTGCTGACGGTCGCGCAGCTTGATGAGGTGGAGCTGTATGGGCGGCACCGGCGCGAAGTCGAACAGATTTTTCCGGGTATTAGCGGACGTCGCGCCATCAGCGAAACCATCCGGCGAATGATCAACGCGCTGATCGTCGATCTGATCGATGCCTCGCGCGCGCGCATCGACGAAGCCCGCCTCGGCAGCGTCGATGACGTGCGCAACGCGGCGCCGTTGATTACCTTTTCACCGGCAATGCAGGCACAGGCGACACTGCTCAAACAATTCCTGCGCAAGAACCTGTATCAGCACTATCTGGTCAATCGGATGACGAGCAAGGCGCGCCGCATCATCACGGAATTGTTCGGAGCATTTATCGACGAACCGCGCTTGCTCTCACCTGATTATCAGGCCCCGGCCGGCGACGATGCGGCGCAATTGCGCAAGGTGGCCGACTACATTGCCGGCATGACTGACCGGTACGCGATTCGCGAGCACCGCCGCATTTTCATGGTCGACGAAATTTGACCCGAATCGACTCAGGCCAGCGCGCGCAGCGGGTGGGCGTGGGCCGGCCAGGCCGGCACGAAGAACTGTTCGATCAACGCCGGCGTTACCGCCTCCAGCGTGGCCGGTTGCCAGGCCGGCTGGTTGTCCTTGTCGATGACGACGGCCCTGACTCCTTCCAATACCTCGCCGTGTTCAAACGCGCGTCGCACCATCGTGCGCTCCATGCGCAAGCAATCCGCCAGATTGAGCGACGCACCGCGCCGCAACTGGCTCAGCGTCACACACATCATCATCGGCGAGCGTTTTTGCATGACGGCAGCGGACCGTTGGGCAAAGTCACTGCCATCCTGCGCCAGCGAGGCAACGATTTCCGGCACCGAATCAAACGCAAAGTGCCGCTCGATCGCAGCGCGATGTTGCGCCAGCACGCCGCTCAACGGATCGCATTGCGCAGCGAATGGGGCCGCGAAATTCCGGATCGCCGTACGCAGATAAGCATCTGTCGAATCGGCGATCAGCGCCTGCAACGCCGGCAGCTCGGCCGCCGGCACGAACAGGTCGGCCAGGCCCGCATACAGTGCGTCGGCGGCAGTGATGATCTCACCGGTGACGCCGAGCCAGGTGCCGAGCTGACCCGCTGCGCGCGACAGGAAATGGCTGCCACCGACATCCGGAAACAGGCCGATGTTCACCTCGGGCATGGCCATCTTGGTGCGCTCGGTGACGATGCGCAGCCGATTGCCTGCACCGCCCTGCGCCACGCCCATGCCGCCGCCCATGACGATGCCATCCATGATCGCCACATAGGGTTTCGGGAAGTTATGGATCAGGTGGTTGAGTGCGTATTCTTCCGTAAAGAAGTCCTCCAGCAGGGCGCTGCCGCCAGTCGGTGTGGCGGTGCCGGCCTGATGAAAGAAACGGATATCGCCGCCCGCGCAGAACGCCTTTTCGGTGCTGCCGCGGATCACCACGGCTGCCACGGCTGCGTCGTCGCGCCAAGCCAGCAATTGCTCGGTCAGTCGCCGCACCATCTCCAGCGACAACGAGTTGAGGGCCTTCGGGCGATCCAGTGTGATGATGCCGGTGGCGTGGTTGCGTGCGGTGTGAATGAATTCGGTCATGGTAATGTGTCGAGTTGGGCAGACCGCAAGTGTACCGTTGACATCCTCCCCCGTCTCAGCCTGATGGCTGCCGCTTGTGCGAAAACGAAGGGATTCCTACTGCGCATGCAGAACCTCTTGCACGTCGCTTCGGCAGGTTCCTGCTGCTGACGGACTGATTGCTCCGTTCACTTCACAGGCGATCCGGGCCGTGTCCGGCCCTTCTTCAGTACTCGGTTTAGAAAGTTGCGCTAGGGCGCGATCGAGTACGTTGATCGCGCCGACGACATCGGCGTTGTTCTGGTACCGGCAAATGGTACACAGAAACGCCGACTGGGTCTTTCGGTTGGCTTTGTCGACATGCCCGCAGCACGGGCAAGTCTGGCTGGTATGGTGGGCGGGCACCTGCATGAAAAATCCGCCATTCCAGTTGAGCTTGTACGCGAGCTGGCGGCTAAACTCGCCCCAGCCCTGATCGTGGATCGACCGGTTCAATCCTGCCTTAGCACGCACGTTCTTGCCCGGGGTTTCAACAGTCCCCTGCGCCGACCTTGTCATGTTCACGACCTCTAAATCTTCGACCGCGACCAACGCGTGGTTGTTGCTGATAGTCGTTGTCGTCTTGTGCAGGAAGTCATTTCTCTCATTGGCGATGTCACGGTGAATTGCCGTGACTTTGGCCTTGGCTTTTCTCCAGTTGCTGCTGAATTTCACTTTTCTGCTCATGCAGCGCTGGTATTTCGCCAGGCGCTGTTGGTGCTTCTTGAAACTGTTCAATGGTGCGATGAATGCGCCATCTGACAGGGTGGCGAAACGCACAATGCCGAGGTCAATGCCGATGGCATCGGTTGCCACCGGCACCGGCTCTATGACCTCATACTGCGTCTGTACCGACACGAACCAGTCGCCGGCTGCCGCGCTGACGGTGGCGTTGCGCGGCGTGCCGAGCAGCGTCCTGCTGTTGCGGTAGCGGATCCAGCCAAGCTTGGGCAGGAAGATTCGTCCGTTGCCCTGATCGACCTTGAACTGCTTTGCGTCCGGGTAACGGAAGCTGTCAGCCCGACCCTTCTTCTTTAATGTCGGGAAGTCGGCCCGACCGGCGAAGAAGTTCTGGTACGCACGATCGAGGTCTTTTAGCGCCTGCTGTTGTGTATGCGCCGGCGCGTCCGACAACCATACTGTAGCCGGCGCTGCGCGCCAGCCGGTCAGGTGTTTGCACATCGCCGCATAGCTGATGTACTTGCCGCCAGCGGCGTAGTTCGCCTGCTGCAGGTTCAATGCCAAATTCCACACCTTGCGCCCACAGCCGGCGAAGCGGCGCATTGCGCGCGTGTTCGCACCGTTGGTGCGTAGGCGGTATTTGTAAGCGCGTTGAATTAGCATACTCGAACATTACCGTGTCGGAATGCAACGTGACAAGCGAACACGTCAACATCTTGGCCGGCAGCGCCGACCGTGCCTATGACTTCAACCTGAAGGGCGGGGCTTGCCGCACACCTGGTCAAAATCAAAAAGGGCGCATCGAATGCGCCCTCAGTGGAGTCATGCCGGTCTGCCCGGCAACCAGTCTGATCAGGAAGTGGAGACGAGGATCGCAGCCGGGTCAGGGATGTGCTTGATCGCGTCGTGCTGATGTGCCTGCAACTTGGTTTTGTATTTGATAACTTGCCGATCGAGTTTGTCGATCAAAGCGTCGATGGCCGCATACAAATCATGCGCAATACTTTCGACGTGCAGGTCTTTGCCACGCAGGTGCAGGTTGATCTCTGCTTTTTGCCGCTTTTCTTTTTCAGGAAGTTTATCGACGGTCAGGATGACAGCGATATCAATGACATGATCGAAATGGCGTCGAATACGCTCAAGTTTGGTTTGCACATATTCGCGGATGGCAGGGGTCACTTCGAGGTGATGTCCACTGATTGTGAGATTCATACAGCGCTCCTTTGAATAGTGCCGCTGGCGGTTCGGTGTGTGCGCGGTCAGACTGGCACGTCCGAACACAACGACAGGTACGACATGAAAAACAAAACTACGGAGAAAACTACAAAGCCTTGCGCAGGGCCACAGGAGGGATCTTGAGCGCTTCGCGATATTTTGCGACGGTACGTCTGGCGACGACCATGCCCTGTTCTCCCAACATGTCTGCAATTTTACTGTCAGAGAATGGAATTTTCGGGTCTTCAGCTCCTATCAATTGTTTGATGAGTGCCCGGATCGCCGTGGAAGACGCTTCGCCGCCAGCTTCGGTGGCGACATGGCTGCCAAAAAAGTACTTCAGCTCGAACATGCCATGCGGGGTCAGCATATATTTCTGGGTTGTCACACGGGAAATAGTGCTCTCGTGTAGACCCAGTGTATCAGCAATTTCACGCAAGACAAGCGGGCGCATGGCGACGGCGCCGTGCGAGAAAAAGTTGCGCTGGCGGTCGACGATGGCCTGTGCCACGCGCAAAATCGTATCGAATCGCTGACGCATATTCTTGATCAGCCACTTGGCTTCCTGCAGCTGCGAAGTCAGCGATGCGTCGCCCTTGTTTTGCTTCAGGATGTTGGCGTACAGCGCATTGACGCGCAGGCGCGGCATCACATCATGATTGAGCATCACCTGCCAGTTTCCGCGCAGGCGCTTGACGATCACATCCGGCACCACGTAGTCGGAGGTGCCGGAACCAAACAGCGCACCCGGGTGCGGATTGCATTGCCGGATCACGCATTGCGCCTCGCGCAGGTCCTCGTCGTCGCAGTCGAGGATTTTCTTGAGCTTGCCGAAGTCGCGCTGGGCGAACAGGTTCAGATGCTGTTCGACGATGCCCAGCGCCATGCGCCGGGTGACCATCGGAACACTGGGGAAGCGCCGGATCTGCAGCGCCAGGCATTCGGCCGCATTGCGGGCGCCGACGCCGGCCGGATCGAAGCTCTGCAGCAGTTTCAAGGCAATGCTCAACTCTTCCGCTTCGACTTCCAGCTCGGCCGGAAGTCGTTCGTGGATGGCCTCCAGCGTATCGTCCAGATAACCGTTGTCGTTGAGCGCATCAATCATCAACTCGATCAGCGCCCGGTCGCGCGGGTTGCGTACCGTCACACGCATTTGTTCGAGCAGGTGCTCGCGCAAGGTCGAGACCGGCGCTTCCAGCTGTGGCCGCGAGTCTTCGTCGTCCGGTGTCTTGCCGGTGCGCGCAACATCGTCAAAACTCCAGTCACTCTCGCCATTGACGGCCGACTCGGCCGACTCATTCTGGTCCGGTGCGCTGCCGTCACTGTCGCTGGATGGCGGCGGCGCGTTGGCGTCCTCGCTGGCACCCTGCTGCCGAATGCCATCGGCGCCGATGGCGCCGTCGGCGAGCAGCCGGATCGAGTGGTCGAGCGGATCATCCAGCCGCTCCAGCAACGGGTTATCCGAGAGCATTTGCTCCAGCTCCTGATGCAGTTCGAGCGTCGACAGTTGCAGCAGCCGGATCGACTGCTGCAACTGCGGCGTGAGCGCCAGATGCTGCGAGGTGCGGAGTTGAAGGGACTGTTTCATGCGCGCGGAGGAACTGGCTTCACATGCGGAAGTGTTCGCCCAGATAGACGCGCCGGACCGACTCATTCTGGATGATGTCGTCCGGGCGCCCGCTGGCGAGCACGGCACCCTGGTTGATGATGTACGCGCGGTCGCAAATGCCGAGCGTCTCGCGCACATTGTGATCGGTGATCAGCACGCCGATGCCACGCTCTTTCAGGAAGCGCACGATGCGCTGGATCTCGATGACGGCGATCGGATCAACCCCGGCGAACGGTTCATCGAGCAGCACGAAGCGCGGATTGGTAGCGAGTGCACGCGCAATTTCGACGCGCCGCCGTTCGCCACCGGACAGCGACATGGCTTGGTTGTCGCGCAGCTTTTCGATCTGCAAATCGTGCAGCAAGGTATCGAGTCGCTTGTCGATCGCCGCACGCGTCAAGGGCTTGCCGCCATCGCGCTGCAATTCCAGCACCGCGCGAATGTTGTCGGCCACGGTCAGCTTGCGAAATACCGAGGCTTCCTGCGGCAGATAGGACAGTCCCAGCACGGCGCGCTGATGGATCGGCAGGCGTGAGATATCGGTGCCATCAAGGCAGATCGCGCCGGCGTCCGACGGCACCAGCCCGACGATCATGTAGAACGACGTGGTCTTGCCGGCGCCGTTCGGGCCGAGCAGGCCGACCACCTCGCCACTGGCGACATCGAGCGAGACGTCGCTGACGACCTGCCGCACGCCATAGCTTTTTTGCAGGCCGCGCACGCTCAAATTGCTCTGGCTCATTTGGCGCCACCTGCCGGGACGGCCGCAGCCGGCGTGGTGATGCGCGGCTGGATCACGGCCTTGATGCGACCGCCGCCGGGCTTGCTCTCGCCACCGGCCGGGGTGTTGTTGACGGCAAAAAATTCGCTGCGGCTATCGTAGGAAATGAATTCGCCCTCGACTTCGTCGGTGGGTTTGTTGCCGTCGAGTCGACGCATTCTTGCTTTCGAAAAGAGTTTCACCAGTTCGGTCTTGCCGTCGTATTCGATGCGTTCGGCCTGCCCGTCCATCCACAGGTCGGGACCCCCATCACGCTTCTGGCGGAAACTGGCCAGGGCGCCGGGACCGGCGTACAGCGTCGCAAACTGATAGCCGGCGGCATCCTGCGTCACCACCACGCGTGCGGCTTTCATCGTCAAGGTACCGCGGGTCAGGATCACGTCGCCGGTAAAGGTGTTGATCTGCTTGACGTCGTCATAGGCCATCTGGTTCGCATCGACGACCGTGGGCTTGGTGGAGTCAGCTTTCTCAGCATGCACGCTGGCCATCAGGGCAGCGTTGAGCATGAGCAAAAAAAGGAAGGAAAACAGTTTCATGGAATGTCCAGGTGATGTCATGCAATCGGGTTGGTGCGCACGGGCTATTTCGCCACTGCCGGCACGTAGACGCCATGCACGCGACTGGCCAGGTCAAGCTGGCGCGTGCTGTTGTTGGCGACCATGCCAGTGCCGTGCAGCACGGTAGTCCCCAGGGCAAGTTCGACCGGTTTGTCGGTTTTCATGATGTCGTCGTCGGGCAGCAGCAGCAAATACGTCGAGATCATGTGAAAGCGTTCGGAGGCGCCCGAGGCCGGGCGGTTGACATCGACATTGCCGATCATCTGGATTTCGGAGCTGCCGCTGTTGACCAGCGCGCGATCGGAGTGCATCACCGTCGCCGGTCGACCACTGACCAGGTTGTTGACAATCGGCCGGGTAACCTCGAACGAGTCGTCTTTCGGATTGTGGACCAGCAAGTCGCCGGAAATGTTGTAGCGCGCGTTGCTTGCCTTGGCCATTTTGACGAAGGTGAATTTCTGCACGTAGTAGTCGGGTGCGGTGCGCACCGGCCGCGTGGCGCCGGCGTCGCCGCTCTTGCGCAGCACTTCAAGAACCCAGTAACTGCCCAGTACCAGCACCAGGCTGAGCGTGACCAGGATTGCCAGCCGAAAGCGGTTGGCGGTGACCGCCCGATTCATGCCAGCCACGGCGCCAGTGCCGCCTCATAGTTGCCTTGCGCACGCAGTACCAGATCACACAGCTCGCGCACTGCGCCCCGACCGCCCGCTGCGGTCGTGATGTAATGCACGCGCTGGCGCACTTCATCGTGACCGTTTGGCACACTGACCGCAAATCCGACCTGCCGCAGAATCGGCAGGTCAATCACGTCGTCGCCAATGAAACAGCACTGGGCGACAGTGACACCGGTTTGCGCCAGCAACTGGTCGAACGCAATGCGCTTGTCGTGCCCGCCCTGAAAGACATGGGTGATGCCGAGGTCCTTGGCGCGGCGCAGCACCATCGACGATTGACGCGCGCTGATAATGGCGGTCATCACGCCCGACTGCTGCAGCATCTTGATGCCCAGCCCGTCGTGCACGTTGAAGGTCTTGAGTACTTCACCGTCGGCGTCGTAGTGCAGGCTGCCGTCGGTCAGCACGCCATCGACGTCGAAGATCATCAGCCTGACCTGCGCCGCCCGCGTCATCGCCTGCTGCAACGTCGACCCCATCAAATCACCTTGGCACGGGTCAGGTCGTGAATGTGCAATGCGCCGATCAGAACACCATCGGCATCGGTCACCAGCAGCTGGTTGATGCGGAATTCTTCCATCATCTGCACCGCATCGACGGCCAGCTGGTCGGCGCCGATGCTGCGTGGATTGGGGTGCATCACATCGGCGATCGACAGCTTGGTGAAATCCTGGACATGCTCTATCAGGCGGCGCAGGTCCCCATCGGTGAACACGCCAACCGGATGGAAGCGCTCATCGACAATCGCGGTCATGGCGATGCCCTTGCGCGTGATTTCGACCAGCGCAGCCGACAGGGATGCCTCGGGTGTGACTGCCGGCACCGCATCGCCGCTGCGCATTACATCGCGCACCAGCGTCAGCAGCCGCCGGCCGAGCGCGCCGCCGGGATGCGAGCGCGCGAAATCCTTTTCACGAAAGCCGCGCAGGTCGAGCAAGGCCACCGCCAGCGCATCGCCCAGCGCCAGCGCCGCGGTGGTACTGGCAGTCGGTGCGAGATTCAGTGGGCAGGCTTCCTTGTCGACCGCAACATTCAAATGCACGGTGGCCAGCTGGGCCAGCGTGGAAGCATCATTGCCGGTCATCGAGATCAGGGTGGCACCCATGCGCTTGATGGTCGGCACGATTGCCATTAACTCGGAGGTTTCGCCGGAATTGGAAATCGCCAGGAAGACATCGTCGGCCGCGACCATGCCAAGATCGCCATGCGCCGCCTCGGCCGGATGGACGAACAGGGCCGGGGTGCCGGTCGAGGCAAAGGTGGCGGCAATCTTGCGCGCAATATGGCCCGACTTGCCGATGCCTGAAACGACCACGCGACCGGTGCAGTTGAGCAGCAGACCGACCGCCAGCGAAAAGCGGCTGCCGACCTCGCCGGTCAGGCGTTCCTGCAGTGTCAGCAAGGCATCGGCTTCGATCTGCAGGGTTTCGCGGCCAAGCTGCAGTGCGCGCTGTGCACGTTCGATTGAGAGGAGGGGGGAGACGGAATTTTGATGGGGTACACTCATCGCTGAAGTATAAACGAAATCACAAAGCAAAAATTCTGCCAGCGCCAACTAAAATGGCGTCTTGATTTTTCTCCGAGGATTCCTTCATTCCGATGCATTCCGCCCTCGAACTGACCTTGCTGTTGCTTGGCGCTGCCGTCCTGGGCGTAGTGGCGTTTCGCATGATGCATTTGCCGCCGATGCTGGGTTACCTTGCCGTCGGCATCCTGATCGGACCACATGGTTTCGGCTGGGCCGAAAACAGTGCCACGACCAGTTCCCTGGCCGAGTTTGGCGTGGTGTTCCTGATGTTCTCGATCGGTCTCGAATTCTCATTGCCAAAGCTGGTGTCGATGCGACGCACCGTATTCGGGCTGGGCATGGCGCAGGTCCTTCTGACAATTCTGGTGACCATGCTGGCGGGCTGGCTGGTGGCCCGATTGCTGCCGCAGGTGGCCGATATCAGCTGGGGCGCGGCGTTTGCGATTGGCGGCGCGCTGGCGATGTCGTCGACCGCGATTGTCTCGAAGCTGCTCACCGAACGACTGGAGCTGGAGAGCGAGCATGGCAAGCGCATCATCAGCATCCTGCTGTTCCAGGACCTGGCGCTGGTGCCGCTGCTGATTCTGGTGCCAGCGCTGGCGCAAGACCCGAAGGAGATGGCGGTTACGCTCGGCTGGGCCGTCCTGAAAGCGGCCGGTGTCCTGATCCTGCTGCTGGTGCTCGGACAAAAGCTGGTGCGCGGCTGGTTCCGTGTCGTGGTCCAGCGCCGCTCGCAGGAGCTGTTCATGTTGAACCTGCTGTTGATCACGCTCGGCGCCGCATGGATTACCGAGCAGGCCGGCCTGTCGCTGGCGCTGGGCGCCTTCGTCGCCGGCATGCTGATCTCCGAGACCGAATACAAGCATCAGGTGGAAGAAGACATCAAGCCGTTCCGCGATGTCCTGCTTGGCCTGTTCTTCATTACCATCGGCATGCTGCTCAATGTCAGGCTGGTGGTCGAGAACTGGTGGCTGGTATTGCTGATGCTGGCCGCACCAGTGCTGCTGAAATTTGTCCTGATCGCCGGTCTGGCCAGCCTGTTTGGCGCCAGCACCGGCATTGCGCTGCGCACCGGGCTGGCGCTGGCACAGGCGGGCGAATTCGGTTTCGTGCTGTTGAATCAGGTTGGCGGCATGCATCTGATCGATCCGTTCATCGTGCAACTGATCCTGGCGTCGATGGTGCTGTCGATGCTGCTGGCGCCATTCATTCTGGCCAATTCGGATGCAATCGTGATGAAGCTGGCCACCAACGAATGGATGATGCAGTCGCTCGCGCTGACCCAGATCGCTACCCGTACCATGAAGACCCAGAAGCACGTGATCATTGCGGGCTTTGGCCGCAGCGGCCAGAGCCTGGCCAAGCTGCTGGAGGAAGAGAGCATCCTGTATCACGCGCTCGACCTCGATCCGGACCGGGTCCAGGAAGCGCAGGCGGCCGGGGCGAATGTGTCGTATGGCGATGCGGCGCGACGCGAAGCGCTGGTGGCGGCCGGCATCCATCGAGCCGCGGCGCTGGTCGTGACCTTCGCCAGCACCCCGGCAGCGTTGAAGGTGCTGCACTTTGCCCATGAACTGGCGCCGGCGTTGCCGGTGATTGTGCGCAGTCACGATGACACCGATCTCGATGCGCTGCGTGCGGCGGGTGCCGCCGAAGTGGTGCCGGAAGCGATCGAGGGCAGTCTGATGCTGGCCTCGCACGCATTGGTGATGCTGGGGGTGCCACTGCGACGCGTGGTGCATCGGGTCCAGAGCGCGCGTGACGAACGCTACGCCTCGTTGCGCGGGTATTTCCATGGCGCCAGCGACGTCGAAGCGGATGCCGAGCAGGCCCATGTGCGACTGCATTCGGTGCCGCTGACCGACAGCGCAGCGGCCGTGGGCAGAACCCTGGGCGCGCTCAACCTGGCCGAGCTGGGCGCCGAGATCACCGCGCTACGGCGTGCCAAAAGCCGGGTTGACGCCACCCCGCAGACGGTGCTGCTGGCAGGCGACATCGTGGTCCTGCGCGGCACCAGCGAGAGCGTTGGACGGGCCGAAAAGCGGCTGCTGAAAATCTGATCAGGCCGGTTCGCGCATTTGCTGCGGGACGCGCGGATTGATGATGCGGAACCACAGCGGCGGCAGCAGCGCCAGCAGCAACATCGCGCCGTAACCGCCCGGCAGTTGCGGCGCGTCGTCGACATGACGCAGCTCCTGGTAACGGCGCGATGCCGCGGCGTGATGGTCGGAGTGACGCGCCAGATTGAGCAAGAACCAGTTCATCATCCGGTAGCTCGAATTCCACGAATGGATCGGCGCGACCCGCTCATACCCGCTCGCGGTGCGGCGGCGTGTCAGTCCGTAGTGCTCGACGTAATTTATCACTTCGAGTTCGCAGAACGCCACCATCGACTGCGCAAAAAAGAACAGCACTCCGGCCGCCCCGAAGGTGGCCCAGACCAGCGCAGCAAAGGCCACCGACAGCATGCTCCAGCCGAGCATTTCATTGCGCCGGGCGGGCAGGCCATGCCGCTGCGCCTGCCGCGCTGCAATCCGCCAGGCGTTGGCCAGGTTGCGTCCCACAGCCTGCGGCAGGAAGGCATAGACCGATTGCCCGAAGCGCGCTGACGACGCGTCCAGCGGCGTGGCGACATGCACATGATGACCGTACACATGTTCGATCTTGAATCCGCCATAGCAAACCAGCGCCAGTAACACCCCGCCGCAGCGTTGCTCAAGTCGACCGGGGCGGTGAATCAGTTCATGTGCGGCGGTGATTGCCACCGTGCCGGAGACGGCGCCGACCGACAGAATCCAGCCCACTTGTCCGACCCAGCTGAAACCGGCGTGGCTGAACACATGCAGGCCCCAGATCAGTGACAGTATCTGCGTCGGCAATGCGGCCAGCGCGAGCCACTTGTAGAGCGGAATGTCGCGCACGTCGGCATTCGGTTGCGAGGTGTCGCGTCCAACCGAATAGTCGATGATGCTCAGCAGAATATAGTTGACGAACAATGGCCAGAAGGCGAACAGGTTCGGCATCCCGGTCGCGTTGCCGAGTCGCACGGCATGGACCATCGACAGCGGAATGATCAGGATCAGGCCAAAACGCAACGGCCACAGCCAACGCTGAATAAATTGCTGCGACGAAGGTGACATGACAGACTCCTTGAATCCGACGACGTGGATTCGTCGTAGTACTGTAGCAAGCTTCCTTCTCGCTGTGCCAATCTGAGTAAAGTGCCAATGAAAATAATTCTGATCTCTGCCGCATCGCTGCTCCTGGCGGCCAGCCTGGTGGCCTGTTCGCCGTTGGGCGTGATTAACGCGCTGACTTCGGGCAGCGCCTCGGAAAAACTGCTCGACGTCAGCTATGGGCCCGATGCGCGCAACAAGCTCGACATCTATCGGCCCAGGTCAGCCGTCAGTCCGGCGCCCGTGGTGGTGTTCTTTTACGGCGGTTCGTGGAACAGCGGCAACCGGCGTGATTATGCGTTTGTCGGCGAGGCGCTGGCCGAACGCGGCATTGTGACGGTGCTGGCAGATTACCGGCTCTATCCGCAGGTGCGTTATCCGGACTTCCTGACCGATTCGGCGCTGGCGGTGGCATGGACGCTGAAGGAAATCGGGCAGCATGGCGGCGATCCAAAGCGGGTGTTTGTGATGGGGCACAGCGCTGGCGCCTACAACGCAGCAATGGTGGCGCTCGATTCGCGCTGGCTGGCGCAGCAGGGGCAGTCGCCCGCGGCATTGCGCGGATTCATTGGACTGGCCGGGCCGTATGACTTCATTCCCATCGTCAATCCGGAAGTGCGACCGGTATTCTTTTATCCCGATACACCGCCGGCGTCGCAGCCCATCAACCACGTCACACGCGCCGCGCCCAACACGTTACTGATCGCCTCGCGCAACGACAAGCTGGTCAATCCGGTACGCAACACCGGCGGCCTGGCGCAGCGCCTGCGCGACGCCGGCGTGCCGGTCGAGGAAGTGGTTTTCGATCGCACCAGCCATACCAGCCTGGTGGGAGCGATTGCGTGGCCGTTGCGCGGACTGGCGCCGGTGCTCGATACGGTGGTCGCGTTCGTCAACCGTAACGCGCCACGCGGCGCCGCACCCTAGCGGCGGGTTTTCAGCAGCGGTGCGAGATAGCGGCCGGTGAAGCTCGCAGCATTCTTGGCGACCTGCTCGGGCGTCCCGGTGGCAATGATCATGCCGCCGCCAGCGCCGCCTTCCGGCCCCAGGTCGATCAGCCAGTCGGCCGTCTTGATGACGTCCAGATTGTGTTCGATGATCACCAGCGTGTTGCCCTGATCACGCAGCCGATGGATCACTTTCAGCAACAGATCGATGTCATGGAAATGCAAACCGGTGGTCGGTTCGTCGAGGATATACAGCGTGCGACCGGTGTCACGCTTGGACAATTCAAGCGACAGCTTGACGCGCTGCGCTTCGCCGCCTGACAGCGTGGTGGCGCTCTGGCCGAGGCGAATGTAGCCGAGGCCGACATCAAGCAGTGTGTGCAGCTTGCGTGCGATCACCGGTACCGGTTTGAAGAACACGGCGGCTTCTTCCACCGTCATGGCCAGCACCTCGGTGACGTTCTTGCCCTTGTAATGCACTTCCAGCGTTTCGCGGTTGTAGCGCTTGCCGTGGCAGACATCGCACGGCACATACACGTCCGGCAGGAAGTGCATCTCGACCTTGATCACGCCATCGCCCTGGCAGGCTTCGCAGCGACCGCCCTTGACGTTGAAGGAAAACCGGCCGGCCGTGTAGCCGCGTTCCTTGGCCATCGGTACCGTCGCAAACAGATCGCGGATCGGTGTGAACAGGCCGGTGTAGGTGGCCGGATTCGAGCGCGGCGTGCGCCCGATCGGGCCCTGGTCGACCGAGATCACCTTGTCGAAATGTTCGAAGCCGCTGATGGTCTCGTGCGCCGCCGGTTCCGCCTGCGAACCGTACAGATGGCGCGACGCTGCGTGATACAGGGTGTCATTGACCAGCGTCGACTTGCCCGAACCGGACACGCCGGTCACACAGGTCAGCAAGCCGACCGGCAGTTCCAGCGTGACGTTTTTCAGGTTGTTGCCGGTGGCGCCAGTAATGACGAATTGCCGTTTTGGATCGGGTGCCGTGCGCTTTTTGGGGACGGCAATGGCAAGCGTGCCGTTCAGGTATTGCGCGGTCAGCGATTCCTTGCTTTTCAGGATGTCTTTCAACGTGCCCTGCGCGATCACTTCGCCGCCATGCACGCCAGCGCCCGGTCCCATGTCGACCACGTAATCGGCGCAACGAATCGCATCCTCATCGTGTTCGACCACCAGCACGCTGTTGCCGATGTCGCGCAGATGCTTGAGCGTGGCAATCAGCCGGTCGTTGTCGCGCTGGTGCAAACCGATCGACGGCTCATCCAGCACATACATCACGCCGGTCAGGCCGGAGCCGATCTGCGAAGCCAGCCGGATGCGCTGCGCTTCGCCGCCCGAGAGGGTGTCAGCGCTGCGTTCGAGTGACAGGTAATCCAGCCCGACATTATTGAGGAAGCGAAGGCGCGAAACGATTTCCTTGATGATGCGGTCGGCGATTTCCTTCTTGGCGCCGACCAGGGTCAGGGTTTCGAAGAATTCCAGCGTTTCGCGCAGCGGTGTGGCGGCGACCTCATAAATGGCGCGTTGCTGGTCGCCATTGCCGACCTTGACGAAGCGCGCCTCGATGCGCAGGCGCGCGCCATGGCAAGACGGGCATTCCTTTTCATTGATGAACTTGGCCAGCTCTTCCTTGACCGCGTTGGAATCGGTCTCGCGATACCGCCGCTGCAGGTTGGTCACCACGCCTTCGAAGGTGTGTTCCCGCACCACGGCGCGGCCGCGTTCATTCACATACGTGAAAGGAATGACCTGTTTGCCGGAGCCATACAGCACCGCCTGCTGCGCCTTTTCGGGCAGCTGCTCGAACGGGACGTCGAGGTCGAAGTCATAGAATGCCGCCAGATTCGACAGCATCTGGAAATAGAATTGATTGCGCCGGTCCCAGCCCTTGACCGCGCCGCTGGCCAGTGACAGATTCGGAAACGCGACGATGCGCTTCGGATCGAAAAATTCGATATGACCGAGGCCATCGCATTCCGGGCAGGCGCCCATTGGATTGTTGAACGAAAACAGCCGTGGCTCCAGCTCCTGCAATGCATAACCGCAGATCGGGCAGGCAAACTTGTTCGAGTAGACGTGCTCGACGCCACTGTCCATTTCCAGCACCAGCGCGCGGCCGTCGGCCAGCCGTAACGCGGTTTCGAAACTCTCGGCCAGACGCTGCTTGATCTCGGGATTGACCTTGATGCGGTCGATTACGACGTCGATGGTGTGCTTCTCGTTTTTCTTCAGCGTCGGCAGATCGTCGACTTCATAAATCTTTGCCGCATGGGTGCCGCTCTGGATGCGAAAGCGCACGAAGCCATGGGCCTGCATCTGCTCGAACAGATCGACATGCTCGCCCTTGCGATTGGCCACCACCGGCGCCATGATCATCAGCTTGCTCTCCAGCGGCATCGCCAGCACCGCATCGACCATCTGCGACACCGATTGTGCCGCCAACGGATTTTCCGGATGATCCGGGCAATACGGCGTGCCGACGCGGGCGTACAACAGGCGCAGGTAATCGTGGATTTCCGTGACGGTACCGACGGTCGAGCGCGGATTGTGCGATGTGGCTTTCTGCTCGATCGAAATCGCCGGCGACAGGCCCTCGATCAGATCCACGTCGGGCTTTTCCATCAGTTGCAGGAACTGCCGCGCATACGACGACAACGATTCGACGTAACGGCGCTGGCCCTCTGCATACAACGTGTCAAAGGCCAGCGACGACTTGCCGGAACCGGACAGGCCGGTGATGACGATCAGTTTATTGCGTGGCAAATCCAGATTGATGTTTTTGAGGTTGTGCGTGCGCGCACCTCGAATGCGAATCTCTTCCATGAACTGCCTTATGCGTGGGGATGGCCTGGCACTGTCGCGGCGATGCGGCGCGATCGGCTGGCGTGAACACGACACTATAACGGGTTTTGTCTGCCCGGACAGTTGTGCACCCTGCGCCGCTGCCATGGCTGGTTGGGCGGTGCGCGGCTGGCTTATAATTGCGGCCAGATCATCGACCCGAAGGCAGTGCGACTGCCGCGACACAGGTACCTCCAGGAGAATCAAGCATGGCATCGATCAACAAAGTCATCATCATCGGCAACCTCGGCCGCGATCCGGAAACCCGCTACATGCCGAACGGCGAAGCGGTGACCAACATTGCCGTGGCGACGACTGAAAGCTGGAAAGACAAGAACACCGGCGAAAAGAAAGAAGTCACCGAATGGCATCGCATCACCTTCTATCGCAAGCTGGCAGAGATCGCCGGTCAGTATCTGAAAAAAGGGTCGCAGGTGTACATCGAAGGAAAATTGCAAACGCGCAAGTGGACCGACAAGGAAAATGTCGAGCGCTACACCACCGAAATCATCGCCGATTCAATGCAGATGCTCGGCAGTCGCCAGGGCATGGGCGGTGGCGGCGCGCCAAGTGATGACGATTACGGCAATGCGCCTGCACCGCGTCAAAGCGCGCCGGCCGCAGCATCTGGCGCCAGCGCACCGCGCCAGGCCAGCAGTCGTCCGGCGCCGAACTTCTCGGACATGGACGACGATATTCCATTCTAGGCGGAACCACTATTTAATTTGTTAAGAAAAACCGGAAGTGTCTGCATAATCAATTGGTTATGTAGATAACTCCGGTTTTTTCTATTGAGCTTCATGACAGTCTCACCGGAACCGCATTTTTATTGTAAAGATGTCTCCTTCATACCGGTTGCTGACGCGTAAATTTTTCATCTCGTTTTCCAGCCACTTGCAAAAACGCAGCCGCTCTCAAAGTTCCGAGAATTTCTAGCGGGCGAAGCGCAGCGTAGCCCGCTTCTCTCAAGACGGTGATTTTGGGTTTGCTCTCGACCGCGGCAATTTCCCCCAATGCGTGCCGTCGTTCTTCCTCTAAACAGCCATTAAAGGTGACCTCGGGCAAATTTCCGAAGATGACGAGTACTTTCATGAACGCAATGAAGTTTTATTCTTGCTGTCGACTAGTATAGCAAAAAGTCTTTGTAATCAATGACTTAGTTGCATTGCTCGGTTTTCTGGATTAAGCTCAGTTTCGGTATGTTGACGTGACGAGGCGGAGATGACGCATTTTTCTATTCGGGAAGTGAAATTGCCGTCTGGAGAGCAAGTACCCACATTGGTGGAAGGCCAACCCTTGGGGCTGCCCGTCATGACCGCGATGCGGTACGTCCTGACAAAGCTGCGGCCTACTTGCATAACAGCCAGTGCCATTCGCCAAAAATTACGCTTCTTGGCGTTAGCTTTTCGGTTTTTCGAGGAGCGGCATATTGACCTCGTTGAACGCGCAGCAAAGCAACAATTCCTCAGCTTGGAAGAGTTGGTCGCCCTCTCTGAGCGATGCAGACTCACGCAAGACGGCCTGGCGGTGGTCACCCCCTCGTATGCTGCTCATCGATACGCGACCTGCATCAAATTCATTGAGTGGACCTCTGAACCAGTGCTCGCCCGCATTGATAACGACCGGCGCCGCTACGCCGCAAACGAAGAACTCAAACGATTCTTAAAACGTGCGAAAAGCATATCTCCCCGATATCGTGGTCATCAATCAAAATTGCCTGGGGAGCGCCTGGGTTTTACCCCCGAACAACGCGCATTTTTCCTCGAGTGTATTAAGCCTGGTGCGGTCAACAATCCGTTTGGAAAAAAATTACAACAAAGAAATTATGCGATGTTTCTGCTGGCGTTCGCCCTCGGGCCGCGAGCCGGCGAAATTCTCGGTTTGAAGGTGCGCGATATCGATTTCCAGGCCCGCCCAGCATCGCTGACTGTTCATCGACGTCATGATGACCCGGAGGACCCAAGGAAGAACCCGCCGAACAGCAAAACACTCGGCAGACTTATGGCGATGGATAACGAATTACGGGATGCGCTCGACGTCTGGATTAGTGAACACCGCTCAAATAAACAAGAATTCCCGGCAGCGAGAAAGCACCCCTATATCTTTACAAACTATCGCGGTGAACCGCTTGGTAACCGCGGTCACCGACGAATTATCGAAAAATTGCGAGACCGTCACCCCATTTTTAAGGATGTCTGCCAGCATATTTTGCGACATGATTTTAATGAGCGCTGGGTAGAAAACACGGCAGACGCTGACCATGAAATCAGTGAGCGAGACCAAAAATATCAAAACGGTTGGTGCCCGACGTCATCCATGCCCGCGGTGTATGCAAAACGTGCCATTCGTAAATCGGCGAACCGGAGAAGTATGGAACTTCAAAGGAAGGCATTAACTAAATGACACTTTCAAGACAATCAAAATGCGACGCAACCTCTATCGCGCGCCCCCGTGACCAAACTTTTTCGGTCATTACCAGGTCAGGCGAAAGCGTCGATGTATCAGGTTCGACTTGGAGAATTGGGGCAACTGAAATACTGAACTGGCTATTGCTTCCGCTTAAGCCAGGCGCAGTATTAACAGCGATACGCTTGTATTTTCAAATTTTTATTACGAAAAATAATCCGGTCTATATTCGAAATCAATTTTACAATTTAAATGCTTTTTTGAAGGCGGCGATAGATGCCGGGTTTAACGTTCATGATGCGAGTTCGTATAACATGCATTTGTATGAAGGAACGAGGCTCCGCTTATTGAGAGATTTTGATTCTGGCACTGCGGCAAATACGCTTGACGCATTTAGGAGGTGGTACCTCTGGTGCGTAGACGTAGTGCAAGACGGGTTTGATGACGAATTTGCGACCGTCTTGGAAAGCCGGACTATTGGCGGAAATCTAAAAGGCGCGTTGGTCATGAGCGATGACCCGCAGCAAGGTCCCCTGCGCCCATCCGAAATCCATCAATTGACAACTTGGTTGCGTCACGCAACAAAAGAACGGTTGATGCCCGCGTCAGAGTTGACAGTGATTTGGCTATTGCTTGCATTTGGAACTAACACAAAAAATCTACGACTACTGAATAATGAAGATTTAATAAAGACACATTTGTCCGATGGTAGCGCCGTTTATGAGTTGCGCATCCCACGTATAAAAAAGAGGAACGTGCAGCTTCGCGAGGGCTATAAAACGAGGTCATTGCAACCGCAAATCGGCGAGTTAGTCGAAGAACTAATATCGCAAAATAGCCAGTGGGAAATGGGATTGACTGCGGCTGGGCACGATTTTGAGCCAGCATTGTTCTCGCGCTCTTCTCCACGCACAAATATCTTACATACTGATTTCGCACCAGAGGCGTACCGGTGGACGTCTCATCAGTTCTCGAACGTATTGCGAAAATTCGTGGATATGTTTGACCTTCGTTCCTTAACCGGCGACCCGCTCGCACTGTCACCTCGTCGACTGAGATATAGTTTTGCAACAAGAATGGTTCAGGAGGGAGCCTCGCCTTATGAATTGGCAGATGCCCTAGACCATACCGATTTACAGTACGTAATGGTCTATTTCAACTCGCGCTCCGACGCTGTGGTTGCAATTGATAAAGCTTTGACTTCTCGATTGACATGGACAGCGCAGGCATTCATGGGACTTGTGGTGCTCGATGAAAAAGATGCAATGCGTGGTAATGACCTGGCGAGCCGCATCAGATTTGTGGATGAAAAAAATCGCAAGATGACGTCCATCGGTTCGTGTGGGAATTTTAAGTTTTGTGGCCTGTTCGCTCCCATAGCTTGTTATACCTGCTTCAAATTTCAACCCTGGTTGGAGGGCCCTCATCAGGAGGTTTTAACTATGCTGGAACACGAACGCGACGACCGCCTTCGCCGCGGGGCCGACCCCCGAATGGTCAATGTCAACGAGTCCACGATTGAAGCCGTAAAGCGGGTTATCGAAATCTGCAATGAGTGGCGAGGTTGTGCCGCAAAGGCCTCATTATGACGTTTAAAAGCACCGTTCATCATTCTGTACAAAAAAGCTTAGAGGAATTCATCAATGAATCCAGGTCGGCAAATCCATTTGGAGAAGTTCCATGGACAAGCGTAATGTGGCCAGTGCAAAAAAAAGGCAGAGCGTCTGATGGGCGACATGAAGAGAGGATTTGGTTTAATGCAAATTTTGTTGCCAAGACCACTATAAGTAACGCAGAGTCGTTTGTCGAACCGTTTGGCTCATTTGTTAAGGCAGTTATGTGTCGACGTGAAATTCGCAATATCAAAGGCCTTCCAACAATAGACCATATGGTCATGGTTAGAGCCCTGCGTTATCTGTATGCCTCAATTCGATTGCGCAGCCATGACCCGATTGATTTACTACCCATGGATTTTGATTTAGCAATAAATTCTTGTAAATTAAAAGAAAAGAGGTCCTCGGTTTACAGAATTGGTGGAAAATTAGCAGAGCTTGCAAAGATGCTTGATACCTTTAGGCTTACAAAGGTGAGGATTGAATGGAAAAATACGACGACCCGTGACGCTGAAGACGGCGGAATGCACCATAGTCGCTTAGGAAAAAAGTTTGAGGCACGGCGAGCCCAGAAACTTCCGAAGAACGACGTACTGGACGCTGCGGCTCGTATATCTAATCGGACAGATTTAACCGACAAAGATTTACTCTGCCAACGGGCAATTGAACTTCTGTTGTGCTGTGGCTTTCGCCCCTGTGAACTTTTGACGCTTCGCCGTGATTGTTGGATTGAGGAGCCACAATTTTCACCGGATGGACAGCCGCTTGTCGATAGAAATGGAAATCCTGCTGTGCGATATGCGCTACGGTATATTCCCGGAAAAAACGCCCATAAGGACTCTCAGAAAAAATGGCTTCCGACAGTGATGGCGGACGTGGCCAGAAGAGCTGTTACCGACATCCTCCGTATAACCGAGCCGTTTTGTAACATTGCGAGTTTCATTATTAAAAATCGTCATAGGACGCTGTTGCCGAAGCCTTGGCACTTGTTGCCGGATGACTACACTTTCACAATGGCTGAATTGGAGGAAGCAGTAGGCCTAACCAGAAATAACGGAAAGGCTGGAAGGCAGTTTGCCAAAAGTTACTGCTCCAATATGTTCACAAATGATATAAATGGAAGAGAAGTGACATTAGTTGCAAAGGGTGACTTGGAACGCGCACTAGTCAGTCGTTGCGGGGTGTCGACTGTCTTTAATAGTGGACAAGCAAGATATTCTTTAGACCAGTGTCTATTTGTAGTGGGCGTAAATTATTTCCACTCAACAAAAAATACCCTGAATGGAACTGCAATTTTGGCGACGCAAGGACAGCTAAGCGATTACATGGTAGGGCGCCCAGGAGTGCCATCAATTTTCGAGCGACTCAATATTTGCGATGATGACGGAAAACCGTTCAAAGTCATTGCTTATCAGTTCAGACATTGGCTGAATACTCTCGGTATTGAGGGGGGGCTAGGTGAAACCGAGCTTGCGCGTTGGATGGGAAGAACGCAAATCGGACAAAACTCGACATACAACCAAATGACCGGGAGGCAGCTTGCGGAAAGCGTAAGACAGCACCTGCAAAAGAATGACCCAATAGGCCCACTACCGGAGTTAGCTAACCGAATAAATGACCCAGTACGCAGGGAAGAATTTTTGCTCTCCATGGTTGGAACTGGCCACGTTACGGACCTTGGCATATGTATTCACGACTGGTCGGCACTGCCATGTCCCAAGCATGGCAAATGCGATTTCTTTTGTGAAGAACATCTCATTGAGAAAGGAAATCCGGAGCAGAAGGGTCGTGCGAATGAAGCAAAGGAAAACACGGAAGCACTGCTCAAAATGGTCGAAACCGAAATGCAGGACGGTACTTACGGTGTCGATAACTGGAAAATCGCTCATGAAAAAACGCTCATACGATTGACGCAAATTGTTGCAACGCATAACGACCCATCCATTCCGTTCGGTACACTTGTTCACCTGGGCAAACAGAACATCATTTACGACGATTCGGAGGAGTAACGGATTATGAAAACCCTGCGACGCAGGAAGCGACGTATAAATCTTACGGAGCAACGGGTTTCGTACATCAAGAAACTGATTGCAAGTTTGCCTGGCAACAAGCAGTTGACTTGGAACGAACTTGTTGGCGAAATCAAAAATCAAACCAGCTACCTGTGGTCCAGGCAAGCGTTGCAGTCGCACTCCGAAATTAAGACCGCTTATGAAAACAAGCGCGAAGAGTATCGTAAGTTTCGAAAGACAGGAAAGCCTCCGCGCGAGCTTCTACCTGAGCATGAAATATTGGCGCAGAAATATGCAGGAGTTAGAGCCGAAAATGCGGAATTGCTTAAAACACTGCATGCCTACGATGTCAGACTGATTACGTATTTACAAAATGCAATCGGTAAAGGTATTTCGCAAGAGCAGTTAGAGCGGCCCCTCGTGCCTCCAAATCGAGGTCAAACGGATTAGAGAATACGTATTAAATGAGGTCGAGAATCATCCGTTCGGATTGCTACTGAGCTTCCACGAAGTTAGCTCGTCGCTGATTTAGCCATTGCCGAATTTCTGCCACATATCCTGGCCATTCCGCGGTGGTGTAGGCGGCGTCCACTATTTTCGACAATCCAACTAGCCTATCGACGCCAAGTCGCTCAATTATTTCCCCGACAAAACTGTGAGTATCGTTAACCGCTTCAATTGAATTCGCAATTTGAACGATTTCTTCGTGGCCGACAATGCTATTATTCCGAAGCATAAGATGTAATTTTGCCTCAGGAGTAATGTTTGGATTCCCCACATTAAATTCCTTGATGGCGGCTAAAATATTTGACCGTTTTTGAGGTAAATCACTCTCTGTACCCGAAAGAACAGCTTTAATTCGCTCTAATCTATCGCTCTCCGAGCGATATATATCACCGTCTAATACAATTAACTTGTTTGAAAAATCATCATGGCCACGTAATAAAAGACCTGCTCCCAAGGCAAAACAGTTGGCGGCAGCTCCGTAGGGCGTTATTGCCGCAAAGCGCTGCATCGAGTGATGGGCCAGTTCTTTTGTAACTATAGCTTTTGCCATATCGTCTTCGACGAATATTTCTATTGGCCGCTCTTGCTGCCCGGTTAGGCGATGTATTGCATCTGGCTTCGTGTCTGAAAAGCAATATGATTTCTCTGGAGTTTGTAAAATATGCTTAATGCTTATGGTTGAATCCAGTTCCAATACCGCTTCACGGTGCGTCGTAAATACTATTTGTAGGGATTTTTCGGCTGCTCTATCGTGTAATATTTTAAGGAGTCTTTTTAAAGCATCTGTATGAAGAAGTAAATCTATTTCATCAATTAAAATAAGGGAATATTTGGGTGCGTTGAATACCAAACCTATAATTAATAATACACGTTGTTCACCTGCCCCCATGCTGAGCGACGAATATCGAATGCCGCCATACGCCAAACCTGAGTATCGTTTACCACCTGTTGAATTGTGGGAATTGAGTTCCGTATAGTTTCGATTGAAAATTGTTCCAACCTTCAGCAATATCGTTGCAGAAAGTACATCGCTGCTTGTAGTTGTAACGTATCTTATTAATGACGTATAGCTTTCAGTTTCGATTGTTGGTACACAGGTTCTAATTCCAATGAAGATTACGTCCCGCTCCGGTCGTGTGCTATATCGAGGTGCCCAACGGTCTGCTTGCTTTGAGTACGTCGTAATTTGGTGGTTGTGCCTTTCCTGTTCCACCCGGTATGAGTGGTTCATCGAAAATTGACTTCCAGCCCATGTCGCATCGGTTGTTGGTGTAAAAAAATGACTAAATTTGAAGTTCTCTCCCTGCCGTCCAGAATTCGGTTGATAGCAGCACGCTAACGCATGCAGTAATGTCGACTTCCCGCATCCGTTAACGCCTAGGATTGCGGTCAAAGGCTTATCATCGAACTTAATTTCGTCGAGATTTTTAAATCCCTTGAGGCGGGAGATTTGTAGACTATGTAGGACTTGCTGGGTTGGCTGCATATGCTTTTTTTGATAATTTCGATGATGTGGTCAGGCGACGGCTCGAATTCGCACTTCGGCGAGTACTTTTACAATTTGGTCTACCTTCGGCGAAGGGAATACTCCTTCCGGACCTTGTGGATTTATATCAGTGAAGGGGGATTCGTAAAGCCGTTCTGGCGCCATTACACCGTTTTCAGTCAGGTACTGCACTATAAGGTCGATAAACTCAATCTGTTTGGCAGTGACCGTAGTGCCGACGATAAACTGACTGAAGGCCTGGGTGGCTGACTCACGGTCGATTCCGACCAAGGAGCGAATGAAAATTCCCAACCCATGACTTTGCTTCGTCGCTTCCTGAATCAGTTCCGGCGAGCCGCCTGCCTCCAATAGCATCTTGGCAAGTTCATCAAGGTCCGATGGCGTCAGCGGTTGATTGCGACGCAGCCGTTGCAATGACAAGTGACTCTCGTGGGCTTTTAGGAACTGACGCGCCTTGTCTTTGAATTTCGCCATATTCATGCCAGTACCGACACCTGGTAAAGTAATCACGGCACTTACGCCCAGCTCGTCTTCGAAATCGGTATATACGATATTTTTTTTGCTCTTTTCAATCAGCTTGACTAGCGCGCGCAGTTTCTTCCGTGCGACCTCCAGCATGCCGATGGTTACGTCGTCCCACCATTCATCCCCGGCCACCGACTGAATCAGTACCATTTGCGCCTTGATGGCAGGAATTGCGTCTTGTTCCTCCAGGGCGCCGGCGATGGCCTGCATTCGTTCGCGCAGGGGTAAGAAATCCGGCTGAGCCTGCAATATTGCCAGCTGCGTACGCAACACCAGCATATCGAATCGCTTGGCTTCTTCATCGTTGTCCAGCAATGCAGTGGGCAGGTCCGCTACCTGCTCGCTCAACTCCTGCAAACTGTCATCGTCGAGCATGTGCCAGGCAGCCAGCTTCGCGAATTTTTCGACCGACTGACGGCGAGGCCGGACTACAAAATTATCGAGATTCATACCTGCAACCTGCTGGTGCAGAAAACCCGCCAGTTCCGCGCGCAGCTGCTCATCCGTTGGTTGCTCACCATAGCCGGTTGTTGCTTCTGCCACTTTGGTCCCCGTTCCGAAGGTCTTGTCCAACTCGGCAATCATTTCCAGCCGTGCCCTGAACAGTCGCGTGCTCAATGGAACCGGAGATTTGCCTTCATCCGGCGGGAGTTCCTGGTTAAAGAATTCCAGATTCTGGCAATAGTCGAAAACGTTGAAAAACTGCTTGTGCTGGCCCGGTCCATACAAATCTGGACAAAGACGGGTACCTCGACCAATCATTTGCCAGAACTTCGTCTTGGAGCGAATAATTTTGAAGAACACCAAATTGACCACCTCCGGCACATCGATACCGGTATCTAGCATATCAACCGAGATAGCGATGTGCGGCATGCTCTCCTTAATGGAGAACTCGTCAATCAGGCTCTGCGCGTAATCAGTCTTGTAAGTCACCACACGCGCGAACGCTCCCTTGTATTGCGGATAATTGATGTCAAATCGCTCGGCGATGAAATCGGCGTGAGCGTTGCTCTTTGCGAAGACGATGGTCTTGCCGAGACGGTCGCCACTGGCCACTTTCTCGCCTTCGGTCATCAGGTGCTGCAATACCTTGTCGACCGTGTCGGTGTTGAATAGCCACTTGTTCAAGGCGGCGGAGTCCACCGCGTCGGGAATGTTGCCGTCTTCGTCCCACTCCAGCGCATCCCACTGTTCTTTTTCTTCTTCGGACAGTTCCTTGTACTTGATACCCTCGCGTTGGTACTTCAGTGGCACGGATACCGCGCGCGGTGGCACCAGATACCCTTCGCTTACGGCTTCGTCCAGCCCATAGACGTCGGTCGGCACGCCGCTCTCGAGGTCAAAGAGCCCGTAAGTGTTGTGGTCAATCTCATCCTTGGGCGTGGCGGTAAGACCCACCAGCATTGCGTCAAAATAATCAAAGATGGCGCGGTACTTCTGATACACCGAGCGGTGCGCCTCGTCGATGATAATGAGGTCAAAGTGCCCGACCCCAAAGCGACGCTGACCGTCTACAGCATCATCAATTAGTCCCATCATCGTCGGGTAGGTTGAGACAAAGACCCGCCCATCCGTGCTCTTTTCCGACACCAGATTGACCGGCGACGATTCTGCCAAATGTGTCTTGAAGGCATTGACCGCCTGCTTAACCAGCGCAACCCGGTCGGCAAGGAACAGAATGCGTTTTGCCCAGTTGCAACGCATCAGCACATCGGCCAGAGCGATGACGGTACGTGTTTTCCCGCTGCCGGTCGCCATCACAAGCAAGGCTTTTCGCTGATTGTCGACTTCGAAGGTTTCGCCAATACGGCGCACGGCTCGGGTCTGGTAATAGCGCCCAATGATTTCGGGGTTGATGACGGCTTCAGCCAATTTCTTGCGACTGGTCCGACGTTGAATCAATAGCTCCAACTCCTGCTTCTTGAAAAAGCCCTGTACTGCACGCGGTGGGTAGTTCGCATCGTCCCAAATCCAGTGCTCGTACCCATTGGAATAAAAAATGATGGGCCGCTGTCCATACTGCGCTTGCAGGCAATCGGCATACAGTTTGGCCTGCTGCTGGCCCACCGTTGCGTCTTTTCGGGTGCGCTTGGCTTCTACAAGCGCGAGTGGCTTGCCATCATCTCCCCAGAGCACATAGTCGACGAAGCCGATACCCTGGTTGTTCGGCATGCCGCTGACTTCAATCTCGAAGTTCTTGGCATCCAGCGCCCACCCGGCTTCCTTCAACAGCAGGTCGATAAAGTAATCGCGCGTCTCTGCTTCGGAGTAATCATGCGTATCGGGCTGAGCGATGTTGGCCTTCTTGGCGGCGGCCACGTCAGCGCGTAGCTTTTGCAGCTCCGTGTCGAGTACTGCCTGGCCGGATAGCAGTACCGAGAGCTTTTCGTCGCGCTCGCGCAGTTGCGTTTCCAGTTTCTGCAGTTGGTCAATCGACTGTGTAGGCGTCGCCGCGGCCGTGGATGTAGTAGCTGCCGCGGGAATCAGGTCCGGGGAAAATCGAAGGTCGGGCGCCGGCCGCGAGCGTTGACCATAGGTGCGTGCGAGCCAATAGCAAATATGAAACAGTTCGCGGGTAGCGGTGACCGCATCGTTACGCATGATAGGACGTGTGCTGTGCGCGGCCAGATTGCCCAGGTCCTTGATGACCTTGGCTTTGGTGAATACGGCGTCACCGACCGCGCCCCGGAAAGTCGGTTCATGAATCAGGGCACTCAGATTGTCCTGATACGGTAGACGCAGAGCAGTGTCGTGCTTGTACAGCCAGTCCACCGCTAGCTCCAGCGCACGTCGAGCGTAGAAACACGATGTGCGCGCATCAAGGTTCGCCATTTCTTCAGTCTTAATGGCTGCGCTATAAACGGTTAACCACTCAGACTGGAGGAAGGCGAAATTGCTCATTTACAGTTCGCCCCGGAAGGCGCGGTATTGGAGAGAGTTGAAGAGCGCCTCAAGTTTAATCAGCGCAAGCCGGTGGTTTGATTTAATTGCCTGAATAGCTTCCACCCGTGCAGAGAAAATTTTCTGCAATTCGAGGGGCGGATTCCCGACCATAATCGATAATACTTTTTTCTGCGAAATATTCTGCATTGAGCCACTACTTCCACTTGCACGCATTCCAATTTCGTAACGAAATCTCATTTGTTGAAAAAGCTGACGAACATAAAGAGGCGCAGCTCTCGGTTTATCGAACCAAACAAACCTCCACAACTTGTCGGGTAGAAGCAAATTATCTGGAGTTTCGTTGACAAACGCAGTTGCTCCGATTAACTCCGTTGTGTTGGCACGGCTAAACAGTAAGTCCCCCTTACGAACAATATGCGATTCAGGAACGAGGTATTGTGCGGGAATTGCCTTGCTGTGCTCTGGCTTATACTCAAGTGAAGTAACTGCACTAATTTTTAATACGCGATACGGTGAGGTCGATTCCTCCTCATCATCAGCGACAATGCTTTTCCCGCTTTCAAATCCAGCAACAAAATCACTGACTTCAGCAAATGGCCATGACCTATCGTTTAATATCGGGTCCCCAAACATTTCATAGAAAATCGATTGCGCCAGGCTGTCCAGCTGTACCAATGCTTCGCGGCGCTTGGCTCTGAGCGCATCGGCTTGGTCCAGGATGGCCGCGATGCGGCGTTGTTCTTCGAGTGGCGGCATGGGAATTAGAATCTCCGATGCCCCGGCTTTTGTTAATTTCCCCCGTGTGGTTCCTGTCACGAACGGTTTAACATCATAATTTTCAAGGACTCGACATAAAAATGCCAAATCGAGGCCGTGCTTGGGCTGAAGAACATGGGCATGGTTATTGACCCAAGTTTTTCCTGAAATGCGGTACGCAATTCCTCTTCGCGGGTCGTCAAAATGACCACCGTCCTCTGCCAACAGCACTAAAGGTTCATCAAAAATATAACTATCGATGTTGCCCTGCACTCCGTTTGCACCATAGTACGGATAAGGTCCAGCTATTCTTTCTGACTCAGTGATGGGTCTCCGCTTGCTGTCCAAAAAATTTACTACGCTACCTAATTTCGTGACGGGAAATGCCCCTTCTACTGAATTTCGTGTAATCAACTCAGCATCTCCTCAAGCTCACTCATCCCAGCCTGAATTTCCGCTTCAAGCACTGCAAGCTTTGACAGAATATCTTTAGGAGGTAGATGTTCGCTTGCGATATGCACTACTTCCTTATATCGATTGATAGACAGGTCGTAATCGTTACCCACAATATCGAACTTCGGCACGCAAAAACTCTGGTCAGTGCGGTCACGGTCCAGCTCCATTCCGTCACGTTCGCGCCAACGCGATAGCACATCTGGCAAATTGTTCTTAACGTGTTCCGCTTCTGATAAACGACTGACGCCGTCGCTCATACCTTGAAAGCCTAACTTTTCTTCTGGCAGCAACGGCTGACGCTTGTCGTCCAGGCTCCAGCCATCGGCCTTCATGTCGTAGAACCAGACGTTATCGGTACCGCCCGAGTTGGTTTTGGTGAACAACAAAATTGCTGTGGATACCCCCGCATACGGTTTGAATACGCCCGAGGGAAGCGAGATGACCGCATCGAGTTTTTGTTCCTCCACAATCATCCGGCGAAGCGCCTTGTGTGCCTTACTGGAGCCAAACAGCACGCCATCCGGCACGATGACCGCTGCACGGCCGCCCGGTTTCAATAGGCGCAGGAACAGTGCCAAAAATAGCAGCTCAGTTTTTTTGGTCTTGACGATGGCTAATAGGTCTTTCGCGGTCCCTTCGTAATCGAGCGAGCCTGCAAAAGGGGGATTGGCCAGAATCAGCGAATATTTTTCCGCGTCCCCAGCATGGTCCTGTGCCAGGGAATCCTTGTAGCTGATGTTCGGATTGTCGACGCCGTGTAGAGCCATGTTCATGCTGCCAATACGCAGCATCGTGTTATCAAAATCGAATCCGTGAAACATGCCGTGATGAAAGTGGTTTCGTGCAACAGCATCGCGCAGCAGTTCCGGATGTTTTTCTCTGAGATATTCGCCGGCACCTACCAGGAAGCCGCAGGTTCCACTTGCAGGGTCGCAAATCACGTCCTTGGCCGTCGGTGCGGTCAGTTCCACCATCAGCCGAATCAGATGTCGTGGTGTCCGAAATTGGCCATTGGCGCCGGCGCTGGCAATCTTCCCCAGCATGTACTCATACAAATCGCCCTTAGTGTCGCGGTCTTCCATCGGAACACGGTCCAACAGGTCCACCACCTTAGACAGCAACCCTGC
Organism: Actimicrobium sp. GrIS 1.19; assembly: GCF_035984655.1. NCBI lineage: Bacteria > Pseudomonadati > Pseudomonadota > Betaproteobacteria > Burkholderiales > Oxalobacteraceae > Actimicrobium > Actimicrobium sp. GrIS 1.19. The sequence goes on from NZ_JAXCHT010000004.1 coordinate 231,373, forward strand.
CGCCTTGATGGTAAAGCGGGCATCTTTCATATGCTGGGAGTAGGTCGAACCATCGCCGCCCATGGCGCGCAAAAACGGAAATACATGTTCGTCAACTACCTTGAACATCTCGGATGGCGCAAAGTTCTTGAAGTGCGACCAGCGCAGGTCGTTGTAATCGCGGCCCTTTGCGTCAGCGCCTTCGGGGAACATGCGGCGGTCCATAGGCACGCCAAGGCGTACCGATTTGTTTTCTTCCAATGTATGCAGGTCGTCAAGGCGACGCAGGAACAACAGGTAGGTGATTTGCTCAATCACCTCCATTGGATTGGAAATGCCGCCGGTCCAGAATGCGTTCCAGATTGCGTCGATTTGGCCGCGAATTTCGCCAGTGAGCATGGTTTTTCTATTGCCTAATTGATATTATCGATGTGATTACTTTAATGCAATAAATATTGCATAGCAACGATTTTGCGTCGGAAACCGAAGTTGTTCGGCGAGCGAGAGGGCAGCGCATGATGTTACTGGATAGGAAGGATAAATGGGGTCGGCAAATTCAAATCTAGTTATCGAGAGGCTTATTTGTTTCATAAGCAGCTAACCTGTTTGAAGACGACTTAGCCGACCTTTTGCAAGGGTTCATGCGGTCGGTTGCCGCGCTCAAACCCTGCACCGCTCGCAAATAGTTATAAGTCCATGATTTAAAAGCTTTTTCACAAGAATTTAGAAAAACATCAAATTCTTGTGAAATATGTTTAATTTCAATGACTTAAGTGCAGAGAAGGCGATGAAGGGACGAAGCTTGGATGATGCGATAGCTACCATTGAACGAGAAGTGGCAATGGCGTATGGCCTTACATGTGAAAACTTGTTGAGTATCTACAGCGCGGACACTGAAGACCGGCGAGGTTTCTGGCGCTACTTCAAGAGTGAACCTAATACGTCGCGAGTTGTGACGCGGGTCCTCTTACAATTTTAGCCCGTCTTACACTGCATGTCTCTCGCCTCAATTGAAGCTCTGTCTATAGGGAAGCGATAAGCCGCTATACGTGGCTGGAGGCGTGCCGTTTCGGTAGCGCATGTCCTTCAATTGCAGGTCCAGAGTCGAGTAAATAAAGCCACCGTGCAGCGGTCGAATTATTTCCGCCAGAACTAACGTTGCGGCTAGTGCTCCTACGAACGGCGTGGCCACCGCGCGTGACGCAAGTTGGGACATTCCGCACAAATCGTCACGCTCTCGCGCCAGATTTTTGTAGACGTCGTTCAACTCGACCGATGGTTGCGCCGCGTCAGCTGCCGACCAGATTTCCGAAGGGCGCCGTGGTCCTGGGAACGTATGGGTTCGGATGGCGCGAAAGTCGCGATAGCCACTTCCAAGACCTGCTTCTACGATAAAGGCAAAACCGGCCGACTCAAGGTCGCGGCGGGCTGCGACGTTATCCACGCCGAACAGTGCCGCCGCTGGTTCGTCGCTCAAGACCTGATGACCCGGACCAAATCGCCGCTCAACAAGGTCGGTAGTGAAGCCCGCTTCCTCCAGCCGCTTGGCGACAATGCGTACCTTGCGTTTTCCTACGTCGTCCGAACTTAAAAGCAAGCAGGTGCTCAGATTAGATTTCGCTGCTTTGTCGAAGTCTTGGAGCACCAAATGCGGCCGCCCGTTTACCGGATATGGCAGCATCCCCAGCGTCCAAGCGTAAGCTTGCCCAAGGTGCCCAAGCCTGAGTACAGCGCACTCTACAAGGCGGTGGATGTAGCGTATGGCATGGGAGAGCTACCGCAATGGGTTGCGGTGCTGACGCGGCTGCTGTTCGCGTGCGGAGGGCGTATCTCTCAATTTGCGTCCCTCAAGGTGATGGACCTGACCGCTAACAATGGTTCATTCGTGCTCAATCTCCCTCAGGCTAAAACACGCGAAGCGCATTCTCGCGTGTCCTTTAAGAAGTTCGACCTGAGTCCGCAAACCGGACGGCTTGCGATGGAATACATCGAGAACCTCAGGTGTCAAGGCCATGGCCCCGACGCGGCGTTTTTTCATGAGGATATCGTGATGAAGTGGGGCCCAAGAGAAGAGCGGCGCTCCGAAGGCGACCTCTTCTTCGGCCATTGTGTCCGTGCAAATCTCTCGACGGTGTATAGCAATGCTTTGCGCCCGATTGCGCCACCCACTGAGCGGCTGCAATTTGAGCCGATTCCTGTCTCGACGAGGAGATTCCGGTACACGTTTGGCACGCGCCTAGCTGAGGAAGGCGCAAGCAAAGCAATCATCGCCGACCGACTCGGACACGTGGACCTGCAGAATGTGGACGTCTACTTCGAGGCATCGCCCAAGATTGTCGAAAATATCGACAAGGCAATGGACGCGCAGTTGGCGCCCTTGGCGTACGCATTCAGAGGGCGCCTGGTGGAGGGCGAGGAACATTCGACCCACAAGGGCGCGCCAGGCAGCCGCATCATCGACTTTCGCGTTGCCAAAGACCCCGTCGGCAGCTGTGGCGGCAAGGGACAAGGATGTGCATTTAACAAGCCCACTGCCTGTTACACCTGCTTCAAGTTCGAGCCGTGGCTCGACGGGCCTCACGAGAAGGTGCTAATTCGCCTAAAGGTCGAGCGCGAACGATGTGGAACCGACGAGCGATTGGCGGCCATTAACGATGATGCCATGCGGGCGGTGCAAGAAGTCATGGCTGAATGTGACCAAGCACGTGAACAACGCAAGCCCGGAGTTTCAGAATGAGCGCGCCCGTTCTTCATTTCACGCCTCGCGCGGAGCTGGAGCCACAAGACAACCTTGAGGCCTTCATCGAGGTTTGCAAGCAATCTGAGGTATTAGGCGCTTGCCGACAGTTCGCCCTGAATGTCTGGGATATTGGACATTTGAAAGGCCAGAATAAGATGCACCGGGCGGTCTTCAGTTCACTTGATGCGTCCAAAACATCTGCTCGAGAGCCAGCGATGCCCCATCCATTCTTGGATTTTGCGAAGGCAGCGCTTGTCTACCTCCATGACAAGCGTCCTGTGGCCGCCCAAGATATTCGAATCGCTGCGTTACGCTGCCTGGAGGCAGCCTTGCGGGAATGGAGCAAGGGCTCGCGACCAACAGGTGTCAACGTAGAAGTGCTCGATACGGCCGTCGAACTGGCCAAGAAGCAGGTTTCTGCCGGTGCGGCTTACAGAATCGCGGGGCAGCTAGTGCTGATTTCTGAATTGATGAATTCGAAGGGGTTCATTGCGCATCGTCAGCCTTGGAACCACGGACTGAAGAAGCCACAAGAACTCGGGTCACGAATCTCAAAGGAGTCCCTCGATGCACGACAAGAGAAATTGCCTTCCGCTGCGGCATTGCGCGCGCTTGCCGGCATTTTTCAACAAGCCGTCGAGCCGACCGATGTTCTAGTGTCGAGCTACACAGCAGTAATGCTATGTGCGCCAGAGCGAATCAATGAGGTGGTCCGGCTAAAGCGCAACTGTCTCGTCGAGGGCGACGGCAGGTTCGAGGGAAAACTAGGCCTTAGGTGGGCAGGGTCAAAAGGGGCTGAGGACACAACAAAATGGCTTCCCACGCAGATGGTGCCGGTCGCACGGGACGCGGTGGGCAAGCTGCTCAAGGTGACTGCCCCCGCCCATAGAATCGCCGCCTGGTATGCCGCGAACCCGATAACCTTGTACCTACACGATGGAGCGACAGGCCTCCGTGAGCAAGAGGTGCTCTCGCTGGAACAATTGGCGCTCATCCTCTGGGGTGACGAGAGCGCGACAGGCCCTGCCAATGCTTGGGCCCAGACAACGAACAAAATTACAAAAATTCCGTTGGGCGGGCGGCAGATTGGTTTCCGCTTCGAAGACGTAGAACGTGCTGTGGTTGCGATGCTACCGACCACCTTCCCCTATGTCCTTGGCGCTCCTGAGCTTCGCTGCGAGGATGCCATGGCCATCGTGAGAACTAACGAAACCCATTCTCAACGGGCGACCTACCTTTGCATGTTCAGCTGCGTTGACTCTAACCTCATTACTAACTCCTACGGCAGGGAGGCGCAAGAGTCCATCTTTGAACGATTTGCCTACACTGAAGATGATGGTTCGCGTATCGAGCTCCGGAGCCATAGCCTGCGTCATTACCTCAACATGCTCGCTCAGACGGGCGGACTCAGTAGCGCCGAAATTGCGATTTTTTCGGGCCGAAAAGATGTCAACCAGAACCGGGCATACGACCACATGAGCTCGGACGAGGTGCAAGCGCCCATCAGTCAAGCCCTGAAGATGGGCTTCACGGCCGACATCGTTCCTGCAGGACTCCGGAACCTGATTGTGCGCAGCGAATTCAAAGGGATAGGCATCGTCGCCGCCCACACGACGGACTATGGCTGGTGCACCCATAACTTCGCCAGCGAGCCGTGCCAAATGTACCGGGACTGTACAAACTGCGAGGAGCAGGAATGCGTCAAGGGCGAAGAGCACAAGGAAGCCAACTTACGCTCGCTCAAAAATGAAACTGAATACCTGCTGAAGGAAGCTCGGGCCGCCCTGGACGACGAGGAGTATGGCGCCGACACCTGGGTGAAGCATCAGACGAAGACGCTCGAGCGTGTCAATGCCCTTCTTGCCATCATAGACGACCCTTCAGTTCCCGCTGGTGCTCGCGTTCGGCTCAACTTGGCCAACGCCGCCCTAATTACCTCAGACAACATACAACCCATCGAGGCCATAGAAGCCAATGGGCGAAAGCCGCTGCCATGAAGAAGACTCGCGCACCTGACTTGACGGACGAGCGACTCCAGGTCGTTCTTGACACCCTTGATAGCTGGAAGGGAAAGCTTACATGGGACCTCCTGATTGACGCCGTTGAAAAGGCAACCGGCTTCACGTATTCGAGGTTCACCTTTGCGGAGTATCCCCAGATAGCAAACGCCTTTTCCTTCAAGAAGGATGCCCTGCGCGGCACATGGCAGGCCGAACGTGGTGCGCCTCGGGATGAGCGTGTACGGGCAGCGCTGGAGCAAGTGGACCGGTATAAGGCCAAAGTTCAGCGCCTCGAACAGGAAAACCAGCTGCTCCTGGAGCAGTTCGTGACCTGGGCGCACAACGCTGAGCGCAAGGGGGTGACGGTAATGATGCTGAATGCGCCGCTGACCAAGCCCCATCGCGACAGAAGCAAGGAGGTGAAGTGATGGCTAGCGGTCAACAACTCGCCGAGCAAAATTTCCAAGCATTTACCACTTGGCTGGACAGCCGCACCGATGAGGACTTCAGGCAAATGGTCGGGCGTGGAATTCTGTCGCGGAAGGAAATCGCTGCCCAATGCGGATTTGCCGTCAGTGCGTTAAATCAGAATCCGCGTATAAAGTCTGCCCTGTTGGCAAAGGAGGCGCTATTGCGGGCTGCCGGAGTGCTGCCTACCCTAGCCGGTGTAGCTGAGGAGGCCTCAGCAGCGCCCCTGATGCGCGAGCCTGGTTCTGCCGCGCGCTCGCTCGACGTTGAGCGCCTTCGACGACTCGAGCAGGAAAACGCCAGCCTAAGGGCTGAAAACGGTCAGCTAAAAAAGGAGTTAGAGCGCTACGCGATACTCCGTGAAGCCCTTTCAACCACTGGGCGGCTACCGCGATGACCCCTTCTGTTTTAGTTCGGGTTCAGTCCATCCGCAGCCAAAATCCTTATGGTAGGGGCGGATGTATCTTCGTCGGCACTGAAATCAGTGAGGCCGGTGACGTCGTTGATGCCAAAAGCTATTTCGTCATTAAGGCAACAGGGTTGCAGCTTGGCGATGGGCGCGTTCAGCCTGGGCAGTGGTGGAGGGTGAGCGGTGAATCGGAGTCGTATGAGCGCACGGTGAACGGATACCTTGTTCGTGAGCGGCAAATCATGGCAGCCCAAGTTTCGCTGATGAGGATGTCGGGCGAACACATTGTCACTTTCATGGCTGAATGCGACGATTTCCAAGGTATCGGAGTGGTCAAGGCCAGGAAACTTTGGACAGTCTTTGGCGAGCAGTTGTATGGTCACCTCGACAACGGCGACGTCGAAGCGCTCAGTAGGGTCTTGACCGAGGAAAGTGCCAGGCAAATCGTCGCCGCTTGGGCGCTCCAGGGCAGCGCCCGGACCCTCCAATGGCTGCAAGGTAGTGGGATTGACGTGTTGAGAATCGCTTAAAACTGACCCACTGTTTTCATCTAAAAATGACCCACCCTGTTTGCGCGTAGATTACCCCGCGTCTGTGGATAAGTCTTCTGGTCTGGTTCCTGGATCTCCTTTCTTCGTTGGTTTTTTGGTAGGTGGCTTGCGACTCGATTCGCTGTGCCGG